>NZ_JABEMG010000136.1 GCF_013004695.1 Promicromonospora citrea | reverse complement strand
CGGGCCCGTGCAGCCGGCCGTGCCGCCGGCCAGGAGCAGGGCCGCGCCCACGGCGGTGAGGGCGGTGCGGTGTCCGGCGCGTCGCATGCCCCCAGCGTAGGGGCTGCGACGGCACACGCCAGGGGTCACGCCGCGCGGCGGAACGTGCGGCGGTAGGCCGACGGCGTGACGCCCAGCGCCGCCTGCACGTGGGCCCGCATCGACTGCGCGGTGCCGAACCCGCACCGCCGCGCGACCTGCTCGAGCGACAGGTCGGTGGTCTCCAGCAGCGTGCGGGCGCGCTCGACGCGCTGCTGCGTGAGCCACTGGGCGGGGCTCTCGCCCGTCTCGTCGCGGAACCGCCGCGTGAAGGTGCGCACCGACATCGCGGCGTGCCGGGCCAGCGCCGCCAGCGTCAGGGGCTCGTCCAGCCGGTCCAGCGCCCACGCCCGCGTGGCGGCGGTGCCGGGCCCGTCGCCGGCGTCCGGGTCGGTCGCGGGCACCGGGTGCCGGATGTACTGCGCCTGCCCGCCGTCGCGGTGCGGCGGCACCACCGTGCGGCGCGCGACGTCCTGCGCGACGGCGGCGCCGTGGTCGCGCCCCAGCACGTGCAGGCACAGGTCGACGCCGGACGCGACGCCTGCCGAGGTGAGCACGTCGCCGTCGTCGGTGTAGAGCACGTCCGGGTCGAGCCGCACGCGGGGGTAGCGGCGGCGGAAGCGGTCGCTCTCGGACCAGTGCGTCGTGGCGGGCCGCCCGTCGAGCAGGCCGGCCTCCGCGAGCACGAACGCGCCCGTGCAGATCGACATCAGGCGCGTCCCCGGCCGGATCCGGGCGAGCGCGGCGGCCACCTCGTCGGTCAGCCCGTCGTCCGCCCCGTCCGGGCCCGAGGTGTGGGACGCCGGGACCACGACGGTGCCGGCCGTCTCGAGCGCCTCGGGGCCGTGCTCGACCTGCACGAGCACGTCGGAGTCCGACCGCACGAGCCCGGGGCCGCCCGGCGTGCAGGTCACGACCTCGTACAGCGGCCGGTGCGCCGCGTCGCGCGCGATGCCGAAGATGCGGTGCGGGATGCCGAGCTCGAACGGGATGAACCCGGGCCGGATGAGCACGGCCACGCGGTGGGGTGCAGGCGCCATGGCCCGATCCTATCGATGTGTGTCCACCCGGCCACTGGTTCGGCCCGGCGCCGCCCCGCATGCTTGCTGCGTGACGCACACCGACCTCACCGCCACGCCCGGCCAGGACAGCCCGCCCCGCCGCACGCCGCGGGTCCATCCCGCGTGGTGGGTCGCCCTCGTCAGCTTCCTCACCGTCATGTGTGCCGCCGCGTTCACGGCCGCGCCGGGCCTGTTCGTCGACCCGCTGCACGCCGAGCTCGGCTGGTCGCGCGCCACGATCGGGTTCGCCGTCGGCCTCCAGTCCGTGCTCTACGGGCTGACGGCGCCGTTCGCCGCCGCGCTCATGGACCGGTTCGGCATGCGGCCGGTGGTCGCCCTCGCGCTCGTCGTCATCACGGGTGGCGCGCTGTCGACCGTGTGGATGTCCGAGCCGTGGCAGTTCGTGCTCGGCTGGGGCCTGCTCGTCGGCGTGGGCAGCGGCAGCATGGCGCTCGCGTTCACGGCCACGGTCACCGGTCGCTGGTTCGTCGCCCGGCGCGGCCTGGTCAGCGGCGTGCTCACGGCGGCGACGGCGTCGGGCCAGCTCGTGTTCCTGCCGCTGCTCGCGTGGATCGTCGAGAACCAGGGGTGGCGGCCGGCGTCGGCCACGGTGGCGGTCGCGGCGCTCGTCGCGGTGCCGCTCGTCCTGTTCCTCCTGCACGACCACCCGGCCGACGTGGGCCTCGCGCCGTACGGCGGCACGTACGCCGCCAAGCCCGCGCCCGTGCGGGGTGCGGCCCGCCGCGCCGTCACCGCCCTGCTCGGCGCCGCCCGCACCGGCCCGTTCTGGCTGCTCGCCGGCGCCTTCGCCATCTGCGGCGCGACGACGAACGGGCTGGTCCGCACCCACTTCGTGCCCGGCGCCCACGACCACGGCATGCCGATCACCGTCGCGGCGAGCCTGCTGGCCGTGATCGGGGTGGTCGACGTGATCGGCACGGTCGCCTCCGGCTGGCTCACCGACCGGTTCTCCCCGCGGCTGCTGCTCGGCGTCTACTACACGCTGCGTGGCGTGGCGCTGCTGTTCCTGCCCTCGCTCATGGCGCCGCAGGTCGAGCTGCCCATGGTCTTCTTCATCGTGTTCTACGGCCTGGACTGGGTGGCCACGGTGCCGCCGACGCTCGCCCTGTGCCGGGAGCACTACGGGGACGACGCGCCGATCGTCTTCGGCTGGGTGCTCGCCGCGCACCAGGTCGGCGCGGGCGTGGTCGCCTACGCGGGCGGCCTGGTGCGGGACGTGACCGGCTCCTACGACCTCGTCTGGTACGGCGCGGGCGCGCTGTGCGCGGGGGCGGCCCTCATGTCGCTGGTGGTGCGGCGCTCGTGGACGCCCCCGCAGGAGGAGGCGGACGCCGCCGTATCCTCGCGGTCATGAGCACCGCCCCGAACCAGCCTGCCGCACCCCTCGCGCCTGCCACGGTCGCCGTCACCGCCGGGCGCCCCCCGCGCGCCCAGGGCGGCCACGTGAACCCGTCGATCCCGATGAACTCGACGTACGTCTCGCGCGGGGTCGTCACGTCGGACGAGCTGTCGTACGCGCGCGGCGACAACGACGCGTGGCACGCGTTCGAGGCGGCGCTCGGCGAGCTCGAGGGCGGCACCGGCGTGCTCTTCTCGTCCGGCATGGCGGCGATCGCGGCGTCGTTCGCGCTGGTGCCCGACGGCGGCACCCTCGTGCTGCCGCGCCACGCCTACCAGGCGGGCCTCGTGCTGGCGCGTCAGGTCGCCGAGCGGCACGGGGTGACCCTGCGGTACGTCGACATCGCGGACACCGACGCCGTCGTCGCGGCGCTCGACGGCGCGGACCTGCTGCTCGCCGAGTCGCCCACCAACCCCATGCTTGAGGTCGCCGACCTGCCCGCCGTGCTCGGCGCGGCGCGGGCCGCGGGCGTGCCGTCGGTGGTCGACAACACGTTCGCGACGCCGCTCGGCCAGCGCCCGCTCGACCACGGCGCCGACGTCGTGCTGCACTCGGTCACCAAGTACCTCGCGGGGCACTCGGACGTCGTGCTGGGCGCCGTCGTCACGCGCGACGCGGACCTGCTCGCCCGGTTCCGCGACCACAGGACCCTGCACGGCGCGATCGCCGGCGCGTTCGAGGCGTGGCTCGCGCTGCGCGGCCTGCGCACGCTCGCGCTGCGCTTCGAGCGCGCCCAGGCGAACGCGGCAGAGCTCGCCCGGCGCCTCGCCGAGCACCCCGACGTCGCGGAGGTGCGCCACCCGTCGCTGCCCGGGGACCCGGGGCACGAGCGCGCGCGGGCGCAGATGACCGGCTTCGGCGCGATCCTCGGCGTCCGACCCGCCGCCCGGCCCGGGACGAGCGCCGCGGAGCGCGCGGACGCCGTGGTCGACGCGGTGCGGCTGTGGCTGCCCGCCACGTCGCTCGGCGGCGTCGAGTCGATGCTCGAGCGCCGCCGCCGGTGGGGCACCGAGACGACGACCGTGCCGGAGGACCTGCTGCGCCTGTCGGTCGGCATCGAGGACGTCGAGGACCTCTGGGCGGACCTGGACCGGGCCCTGCGCGCCTGAGCCGAGCGCCCGGGGCCGCGCGGGCTCAGTCCTCCAGCGGCCCCAGGAGCGACTGCGCGACGGTTGCGTGCGCCGAGTCCTCGCTCGACGGGTGGAACGACCCCGCGAGCACGTCCCGGTACAGCCGGCCCAGCTCCGAGCCGCTGAAGTACGTGGCGCCGCCCGACACCCGGATCGCCTGGTCGACGACGTCGCGCGCCGCCTCGGTGACGCGCACCTTGAGCCCGGCGGTCGCGCGGAACCACCCCGCGCCGCGGTCGGCCGACGGGTCGTCCAGCTCGCGCGTGATCGCGTCGAGCTGGAGCCACGTGCTGTCCTGCGTGAGCGCCATGGCCGCGATCCGGCGGCGCACGTCCGGCTCCTGCGCGTAGGCCCGGCCGGTCTTCATCGAGGTGCGGCGGCGTGCGGCGTCGACCGCGAGCTCGAGCGCCCGGTCGGCGATGCCCGCGTACACGGCGGAGAGCAGCACCTCGAACGACGTGAAGATGCCCAGCACGTAGGGGTCGAGCGACGGTCCGGGCGCCAGCAGGCGCATGACCCGGTCGGCGGGCGCATGGGCGCCGTCGAGCACCGTGGTGCGCGACTGGGAGGCGCGCATGCCGATCGTGTCCCAGTCGTCGAGGATGTCGAAGCCGCCGCCGCTGCGCGTCACGAAGGCGTGCACGAGCCGGCCCTCACCGCCCTTGCCGCCCGGCTCGAGGCCGAGCACGCCCAGCCGCGTCCAGGCGGGGGAGTTCGACGTGAAGATCTTGCGGCCGTGGAACGTGAACCCGCCCGCGCCGTCGGGCCGGGCCTCGGTGCGGGAGCCGAGCAGCACGAGGTCGTTGCCCGGCTCGGAGTAGCCGAAGCCGAACACCTCGCCGGCCGCTGCCTCCTCGAGCAGCCAGTCCAGGGAGGAGTCGCCGCGCTCGTGCAGGTAGCGGCCGACGCCGACCCACACCTGGTGCATGTTCACCGCCAGGGCCGTGGCCGGGGCGTGCGCGGCGAGGCGGGCCTGGTCGCGGACGGTCTCGCCGAGCGTGCTGCCGGAGCCGCCCAGGGCGGTCGGGACCATCGCGGCGAGGTAGCCGGCGGCCTGGAGGTCCGCCAGGTCCTCGGCGAAGAAGGCGTTGTCGCGGTCGTAGTCGGCCGCGCGGTCGCGGATGCCCGCGAGCAGGTCCTCGGACAGGAGAAATGTCACCCCACGAGGCTATCGCCGCCGCGGCCGTCCGTGGGGTCGATCCGCACGGGACGTCCGTCCCGGCGCGTCGTACCGGTATCTTCCGGTCTCGCCCTGGGGCCACCGCGCGGCCTAGGCTAAGGGCGAACTATTGCAGATCGGGTCAGTGAGGCCCTCGTCCGGCCGTCGAAGGAGACAGCACATGAGCGTGACCGGCACCCAGGCCACCCTGCGCCCCGAGCTCGACCGCGCCGTCGGCGAGCTCAAGGTCGGCGCCGAGCGGTGGGCGCGCACGCCCGTCGCCGAGCGTGCGGCGCTGTTCCGCCGGGTCCACGCGTCCGTCGCGGCCGTGGCGGACGAGTGGGCCGCCGCCGCGCTGCGCGCCAAGCGGGTCGCGCCGACGGCGCCCTACGCGGGCGAGGAGTGGATGACGGGGCCGTACGGCGCGCTCGAGGGCGCCGCGGCCTACGCGCGGTCCTACGAGGCGCTCGCGGCGGGCCGGTCCCCGGTCGACGGGCTGCGCCTCGGCGCGGCGCCGGGCAACCGGGTGGCCGTGCAGGTGCTCCCGCGCACGCTGCAGGAGCGCCTGCTCTTCCACGGGTTCCGGGCCGAGGTCTGGATGCCGCCGGGCGTCACCGCGCAGCAGGTGCGGCACGACGCCGGGCTCGGCGCCGGCGCCGTCGGCGAGTACGGCGGCGTCGGGCTCGTCCTGGGCGCGGGCAACATCTCCTCGATCGCGCCGCTCGACGCGTTCTACGAGCTCGTCGCACACAACCGCGCGTCGCTGGTCAAGCTCAACCCGACGTTCGCCGGCCTGGCCGACGTCTACCGCGCGGCGCTCGCCCCGCTCGTCGAGGCCGACGTCGTCCGGATCGTCACCGGCGACGCCGAGGCGGGCGCCTACCTGACCGGGCACCGCGGCATCGACACGGTGCACATCACGGGCGCGGCCGCGACCCACGACGCCATCGTGTGGGGCACGGGCGAGGAGGCCGCGCGCCGCCGCGCCGCGAACAACCCCCGCCTCGCCGTGCCGATCACGAGCGAGCTCGGCGGGGTCGCGCCCATGATCGTGGTGCCCGGCCGGTGGAGTGCCGCGGACCTGCGCTACCAGGCCGAGCACCTGGTCTCGATGCGGCTGCACAACTCCGGGCACAACTGCGTGGCGGGACAGGTGATCGTGCTGTCCGCCGACTGGGCGCAGAAGGACGACTTCCTCGCGGAGCTGCGCGCCGCGCTGGCCCGCATGCCCGCCCGCGACCCCTGGTACCCGGGCACGGACCGCAAGGTCGCCCGGGCGCGCGACGCCCACCCGCGGGCCGAGCACCTGGCGGGCCGCCTCCTCACCCGTGTCGAGCCCGGCGACCCGGCCTGCACCGACGAGTACTTCGCGCCCGTCCTGGCCTGGACCGAGCTGCCGGGCCACGGCGCGGAGTTCCTGCGCGGCGCGGTCCGGTTCGCCAACGACTCCCTGGCCGGCACGCTGGGCGCCAACCTCGTGGTGCGCCCGCAGGACCGCGCGGCCATGGGCCCCGCGTTCGACGGCGCGGTCGCCGACCTGCGGTACGGCACGGTCGCGATCAACGCGTGGACGGGCGTCGCCTTCCTCCTGCCCGGCGCCACGTGGGGCGCGTACCCCGGGCACACCCTGGCCGACGTCGGCTCCGGCATCGGCGTGGTGCACAACGGGCACCTCCTGTCCCGGCCGGAGCGCACCGTGCTCACCGGGCCCTTCCGGCCGTTCCCGCGCAGCGTGCTGCACGGCGAGCTCTCGGCCTTCCCGAAGCCGCCGTGGTTCAGCGGCTCCCGGAGCGCCACCGCGACGGGCGAGGCCCTGACCCGGTACGCGGCCGAGCCCACGTGGCGGCGGCTGCTGCCCGTGCTGCTCGCGGCGTTCCGGGCCTGAGCCCTGCACCGCCCCGATCACCGGTACCCTGCTGCCGCTGACCACCGCCTGGACGGCCCGGCGGGGCGCTGAGGAGGCAGGATGCTGGGCGAGCCGCGCTACAAGTACGCGGTCCGTGACGTGCGCGTCGCGAACGGGGTGCTCAGCATCGGGCTCACCTCGTTCGCGCTGAGCAACGTCATGCGGCTCGAGGTGATCGGCGTCGCCCGGCCCCAGCCGATCGGCGCGTGGGCGAACCAGGTGGCCTACCCGTTCGGCATCGTCGCCGTCGTCGTGCTGCTGCTGCGCATGGCCGGGGCCGACGGCGTCCCGTGGGAGGCGGCCGTCGCCTCCGCGTGCGCGGGGGCCGCGTGGCCCGCCGCGCGCGTGTGGCAGCGCACGCCGCTGTGGAAGCCCGCGTGGCGCTACCCGGTCTACGCGCTGCAGATGGTCACCGCGTCGCAGCACGTGCACCGCATCTGCGCCCACGACGACCGCCACCTCGCCGCGCTGGCCGAGCTCGTGAGCGCCGCGATGAAGGACCCGTCGCTCACCTACAGCGGGCGCGTCACGCTCATCACCAACGCGGACCTGCTGCACACCATCGCGGCGGGCAAGGAGTCCATGGTGCGCTGAGTCAGCGGACCGTCGGGTGCGGGTCCAGGCCCATGCGCACCAGCAACGCCGACACCATGTCGTCGTGCAGCGCCACGTGGTCGCCGAACGCGAACTCCTGGTGCCCGTAGACCGCCATGCACTGCAGCCCGTACACCTGCCGCCAGGCGGTGACCATGAGGTGGACGACGCCGAGCGGCAGGTCCGACGCGCCCAGCGCGTCCCGGTAGCGCCGGATCTGCTCGGCGAGCTCCGGCCCGAGCTCATCCTCCGCCGGGTGCGGCGCTCCCTCGGCCGCCCACGTGCGGAACAGCGGCACGTAGTGCCCACCGACCATCTCCGCCATCCGGCGCTGCAGGCCGTGGCTGACGGCGTCGTCCGGCAGCTCCGCGCGGATCCCCGAGCCGATGACCAGGTCGAACTCCGCCGGGTTCCGGACCGCCCAGTCCAGCGCGGCCCGCGTCGACGCCAGGATCGCCGCGGCGACGTCGCCCGGCTCCTGCCGCGCGACCGCCTCCCGCAGCCGGTCGAGCACCTCCTCGACGATGAGCACGCAGAGCTGCGCGATGACGTCCTGCCGGTTCTCGAAGTGCCGGTACAGGGCGGGCGGCGTGACACCGACCTCCTTGGCGACCGCCGCCATCGTCAGCTTGCTCAGCCCGTGCTGCCCGGCGAGCTGGTGGCGTGCGGCGGCGAGCACGTCGCGGCGCAGCTCGTCGCGCAGGCGCTCGCGGCGGGACCGGGTGGGCGCGCTCTCGGGTGCTGTCGTGCTCACGGGTGCTCCCTCACTGACACTCCTTCGTGGCAGGGACCTGGGTGACGGCGCCGGCGAGGTCGGCGATGAAGGACGTGGAGTGGTCCTCGGTGACCGCGGGCGGCACGAGGACCTCGACGGCGGGCTCACGCCCGTAGGTGACGAAGGACCAGGTGCCCGCGTCGTCGGTGGTGACGATCCAGTCCACGGTCGTCCCGTTGCCGGAGTCGACGTGCTGGCAGTCCGCCGACGGGCCGAGCTGCTCGACGCCGCACCGCATGGTCACGGCGCCGCCCGGCTCGCCCCAGGCCGCCGTGGCCTGGGAGTCGGTCTGCACCTTCGGCAGGTCGTCGCCGAGCTCGTCCGGGACGGCGAGCATGACCTCGGCGCACGCCGGGTCGGCCGCGTGCGGGGCCACCTCGACGCCGATGGTCGGCGCGCACCCGGTCAGTCCCGCGAGAGCCAGCGCCGCGGCGGCGGTCGTGCCGGCGACGCGGGCGGGGCGGACCGCCGGGCGGGAGGTGGGTCGGGTCTCGGGTCGGGCTTCGGACCGGGTCTCGGCCCGGGCGACCGAACGGGCAGCACGCACGGTGCTACGGTACCCGGCCGCCCGGCGGACCAGCCCGTAAGGTCTACCCGTGACCCGCGTCCGTGACCTCTCCGAGGACCAGATCCTCGACCGCATCGTGCCGCTGCTGCCGCGGGGCGGTGCCACGCTGCTCGGCCCGGGTGACGACGCCGCGGTGCTCGCCGCGCCCGACGGCCGCTTCGTCGTGTCGACCGACGTGCTCGTCGAGGACCGGCACTTCCGGACGCGCTGGTCGACGGGGTACGACGTCGGCCGCCGCGCCGCCGCGCAGAACCTCGCCGACGTCGCGGCGATGGGTGCGCGCCCGACCGCGCTCGTCACCTCCCTCGTCGTGCCCGGGGACACCGAGCTGGACTGGGTGGTGGGCCTGGCGAAGGGGCTCGCGGACGGCTGCGCGCCGGTGGGCGCCGGCGCCGTGGGCGGCGACCTGGCGGGCGGGCCGTGCCTCGTGGTGGCGATCACCGTGCACGGCGACCTCGAGGGGCGGGCACCGGTGCTGCGCTCGGGGGCGCGGCCGGGCGACGTCGTCGCGCACGCCGGGGTGCGGGGCTGGTCCGCCGCGGGGCTCGCGCTGCTGGAGTCCGGGCTGGTCCCGGCGCCGGTCGACGCGCCGACGACCGGCGTGCCGCTCGAGGTCGCCGACGGTGTGGTGCTCGAGGACGTCTGGCACCGGCTCGTGGCGGCCCACCTGCGGCCGGACCCGCCGCTGGCCGCCGGGGTCGCGGCGGCGCAGGCCGGTGCGACCGCGATGCTCGACCTGTCCGACGGCCTGCTGCGCGACGCCGCGCGGGTGGCCCGGGCGAGCGGTGTGCGCCTCGACCTCGACCCGGACGCGTTCGCCGCCGACCGTGCCGAGCTGCGCCCCGTGGCCCGCGCGGTCGCGGCGGCCACCGGCCTGGGGGAGCCGGGCTGGGGGCCGACGCCCGCCGACGTCGACCGGCTGGCCGACACGTGGGTGTGGGCCGGGGGAGAGGACCACGGTCTGCTCGCCACGTTCCCGGCCGGGACGGTGCTGCCCGCGCCGTGGACCGCCGTCGGCCGGGTGGTCGAGGCGGGCGAGACCGCGCCGGCGGCCGCCGTCACGGTCGGCGGGCACGCGCCGGCGGTGTCGCCGGGGTGGGACCACTTCCGGGCCTGATCCCCGGCCGTCGCGGGCCGGCCCGTCCTCGCGGACGACTCAGCTCTTGCGGAAACGGACCTGCGTGAGCGGCCGGCCGCCGATCTCGTCGATGCGCTCGGTGCCGTCGGGCTGGAAGCCGTGGCGGCGGTAGAAGTGCTGGGCGCGCTCGTTGCCCTCGAGGATCCACAGCGTCACCGAGGTGCCGGGCGCGAGGCCGTCGAGCACGGTGCGCATGAGGTCGCGCGCGACGCCGGTGCCCCACGCGCGCGGGTGCAGGTAGATGGCGTAGATCTCGAGCGTGCCCGGGTCGGCGTCCTCGTCGCGCGACGGGCCGACGCTGGTGAAGCCGATCGGGCCCGTCTCGTCCTCCGCGACGAGCACCGTCGTGTCGCGGGCGTTCACCGCCGCGGTCCACTGGCCCGCCCGCTCGTCGACGTCGAGCGACGCCAGGTACGCGTCGGACAGGATCTCTGAGTAAGCACCACGCCAGGAGGCGATGTCGACACGAGCGATGGCTTCGGCGTCGGTCGTCGTTGCCGGGCGGATGGTCACGTTCTCCGGTGCCATCATGGCTTCACCTTTTCACCCAGGGGTACCCGGCGCAACAGTCGGGTCCGGTCGTTCGGTCCGGTCGTCCGGGTCCAGGAGGTCGGGGACGACGAAGGCACCCGCCAGCTCGGCCGGCGGGTGCCTTCGTGAGTATGGTCGGGCCGCGTCAGCGACCCGGCTGCGGCAGCGTCAGGCCGAGACCTTGCGCGTGACCTTGCCGGCCTTGAGGCAGGAGGTGCACACGTTGACGCGCTTGGGGGTCCCGCCCACGATCGCGCGCACACGCTGGATGTTCGGGTTCCAGCGGCGCTTGGTGCGGATGTGGGAGTGCGAAACGCTGTGCCCGAAGCCCGGGCCCTTGCCGCAGACGTCGCAGTTGGCAGCCACGGTGTCTCCTGAATGTCGTGCACGTCTGTGCAGAACGACAGCACGACGTGATGATGGTCTTGATGGTCGAGGGACGCCCGGACGCCTCGGAGCGAGCAACGCTTCGCGGCCGACCAGGCAACTTCGACAGAGTACCCGATGGCGGGCCGGGCCCTCAAACCGTACGGGCCGGGTGGTGCGTCACACACGGGGCGTCCGGACCCGTGCGGACCTACCCGTGCGGACCTGTGGATGGTCGCACGCGAGCCGACCCGGCGCTGGGTACGGTGGGACCCGTCCGGGCGCCCGGACGTTCCCGTGCCACCTCCAGGAGGGCAGAGCGTGACCGAGGTCGACAGCGGCAGCAGGGCGGCCGGGCCGTCCCCCGCGCAGGTCCGGCTCGAGGATCCGGCGGTGGTGCGGGCGTGGGCCGCCGGGGCGTCGGCGGCGCTGCGGCGGGAGCGCGCCGCGATCGACCGGGTCAACGTCTTCCCCGTGGCCGACGCCGACACCGGGACGAACCTCTCCCTGACCCTGCGCGAGGGCGAGCTGGCCGTCCGGGCCGCCCCGGAGGGGGCCACCGGCGCGCAGCTTCTGGCGGCCCTCGCCCGCGCGGCGCTGCTCGGTGCGCGGGGCAACTCCGGCGTGATCCTCAGCGAGTGGCTGCGCGGCCTCGCCTGCGCGGGCGCCGGGAGCTGGTTGCCCGCGGTCCAGCCGTGCCAGAG
>NZ_JABEMG010000135.1 GCF_013004695.1 Promicromonospora citrea | reverse complement strand
TCTGTGGACGACGGGGTGTCCGGCAGCGGCGCGTCGTCCTCGGCGGGCGGCGCCGGGACCGGACCGGGCTCGCGCCGGGACGGGGTCGCACCGGCGGTGATGTCGGCGTCGTCCTCGGGCGCGCCCTGGTGGACGTCGGGCTCGGTGCCGGCCGGCGGCGGGGGCACCGGGCCGGGGTCCGGTGGCGGTGGGGCCGGGGCTGCCGGCGGGGTGTCGGCTGACGGGACCGGACCGGGGCCGACGGCCGCGGTGGCGACCTCGCCGACGCCGGGTGCTGGTGACGTCATACCGCGCAACCTACCAGCGCACCCCCATGATCCCGAGCAAAGTCCACCCCGCCGCGCCCGCGCTCGGCGAGGGGGTGGGGCGGGTCAGACCAGGGCGATCGTGACCGGCTCCCAGCGGGTGCCGACGGGGTAGTTGCCGCCCCAGAGCTTCGCGCCGTCCTCCGTGAGGTCGACCTGCTCCCAGGTGAGCCGCGCGCCGTCGGCCGAGCGCTGCGGGGCACCGGCGAGGCGGAACGCCACGGTGCGGACGTCGGACTCGCGGTCGCGGACGGACATCGTCCAGTCGGTGCCCCCGTCGGCCGGGCCCTCGACCTCGATGTCGGCGATCTCGCCCACGAACGAGCCGAAGTGCCCGATGAACACCACGGAGCCCGTGAAGGCGAACGACGTCGAGTCGGCGGACACGTCGGGCGTGCGGTCGGGGTCGAGCGGGAAGTGGAACGAGGCGCCCGATCCGCCCACGGCGTCGTCCTGCACGATGCGGCCGCCGGGCGCTCCCATGACGTACACCAGCAGGCTTGCCTTGATCTCCCAGTCCAGATGAGCCACCCGAGAACCGTACTCCTACCTGCGCGTTCACCGCCGCGTCATCCGGGTGCCCACGTCCGGCCGCGCGCCGGTCACCGGATCCGGCGAGGGTGGGGGCATGAGAACCACACGTATCGCGGCCGCTGTCGTCGCCGCGGCCCTCGTGCTCACCGCCGGCGCGGTCGCCCCGGCGTCCGCCGGCGAGCGCGGCAGCAGCCCCCGGGCCTTCGACCTCCAGGCGCACCGCGGTGGCGTCGCGCTCACCGTCGAGAACACGCTCCCGGCGTTCGACACCGCGCTGGCCCTCGGCGTCAGCACGCTCGAGCTCGATGTGCAGATCACGCGCGACGGGTACGCCGTCGTCACGCACGACCGCGACCCGAACCCCGCCAAGTGCGTCGACACGGCTCCGGCGTTCCCCGGCGACCCGCAGTTCCCGTACGTGCCCGGCACCACCTACATCAAGGACCTCACGCTCGCGCAGGTGCGCACCATCGACTGCGGCTCGCTGCGCCAGCCGCAGTTCCCGGACCAGGAGCTGCACCCGGGGGAGCGGATGCCGCTGCTGTCCGAGGTGCTGGCGCTCGTCAACCGGCACCGCGCGCGCCAGGTGACGCTCAACATCGAGACGAAGGTCGAGGCGGGTGCGCCCGAGCAGACGGCGCCGCGCGAGCAGTTCGTGCAGGTCGTCGCACGCGAGGTGCGCAAGGCCCGCCTGGTGCGGCAGGTGACGATCCAGAGCTTCGACTGGGGCTCGCTCATGCGGATGCGCGAGGTCGAGCCGCGGTTCGGGCTCGTCGCGCTCACCAACGGCCAGCAGTTCCTGCAGGTCGGGGAGGAGGGTGCCTCGCCGTGGCTCGGCGGCCTGGACATCGACGACTTCCCGGGCAGCCCGCAGCGCAAGCTCGTCGCGGCGGCCGCCTCGTTCGGCGCCGACGCCGTCTCGCCCGTGCACGGCGACCCGCAGGACGGCGCCATCGGCGACCCGGGCTACGTGCCCTTCACGACGCCGGAGCTCGTACGCGCCGCCCACCGCGCGGGGCTGGAGGTGGTCCCGTGGACCGTCGACGACCGCGCGACCATGGAGCACCTCATGGACCTCGGGGTCGACGGCCTCATCACCGACCGGCCGGACCTGCTGCGCCGGGTGATGGCCGACCGCGGCCTGCGGCTGCCGCGCAGCTACTGACGGCCCGCCGGCCGGGCCGCCGCGCGGCCCGGCCGGTGTCACTTCTGCTTGAACTTCACGACCTTGGTGTCGGGGTCGTAGTCGTAGCTGCCGCTGAAGCCCCAGTTGATCCAGCCGCCGTCGCCCTTGTTCTTGACGGTGCCGGAGGTCAGGGCGATGACGTCCATGCCGTCGACGGTGGCCAGGTGCACGAACCCGAACAGGTGGCTGAAGTTGAAGTTCTCGAAGTCCTTCACGACCAGGATGTTCTTGTCGGGGAAGGCCTTGCCGTACTCGTCCAGCAGGGACTTGACGCGGTCGGCGCGGTCCTTGGGGACGTCGCCGTCGTAGTCGGTGCCGGGGTAGGTGCCTTCGGTGAACTTGGGGGTCTTGTTGTCGACGTACTGGGTGCCCACGTCGTGGCGGGAGTCCAGGCGGCTGGTGGGCGGGTCGGAGAAGTCGTCGCTGTAGTACTCCGGGGGTGCCTCGAAGTCCTTGGCGCGGCACTGCGGGGCCGGTGACATGGTCTGCTTGTCGCCGTTGACGTCGGTGACCTCGAACGTCGACTCCGACAGCGTCCTGTTCTCGTCGACCGTGGTCCACGAGACCTTGAACAGGTCGAGGCCCTGCCAGTTCAGGCCGGCCTCGCCTCCCTCGCTCACCTTCTTGGCGTCGTAGCTCAGCTCGCGGACGTTGGCGTACTGCTCCGCGACGTCGAACAGCTCGCCGGTCGCGCTGTCCGGGCCGAGGTGCACGTCGCCCTTCTTGAGGTTGCCCTCCTTGTCGCGCGGGTAGAGCTTGTCGATCGTGGGGCCGAGCTTCTCGCGCAGCTCGGGGTACTGGTTGAAGTCGAGGATGAGCTCGCGCTTGGAGATGGTGCCCTCCTGTTCCGAGCGCGAGTACCCGCCGCGCAGACCGAACCCGTAGGGGAGCGTGACCGACAGGTCGACCCCCGCGTTGATGAGGGTCGCCATCACCTGGTCGTCCATCGCGATGACGACCTTGGACAGGTTGCCGTCCTTGTCCCAGACGACCGTGCTGCTGGTGGTGCCCTTCCAGTCCTTGCCCATCGACCCGAAGCCCGCGCCGGAGCCCTCGCTCGTGGGCTTGCCGTCCTTGCCCTTGGTGAACGGCTGCTTGCCGCCGAGCGCCGCACCGATGAGGAAGCCACCCATGTCGGACGACGTGTACGTCGCGGTGCGGCTGCCGTCGGACCAGCGCCGGTCCTCGATCTGCACCTCGCCCTCGTAGGTGCCCTCGATGAAGCCGGCGCCGAGGACGCCGCCGCCGTTCTTCTTGGCGTTGCTGCCGGCGAGGGTGAGTCCGCCGCTGAACTTGACCTTCTTGATGTCGCTGTCGGCCTCGGCCAGCTCGTGGTGGTCGGGCTCCTCGTCGCGCAGGTTCTCGGCCTGCTCGGCGTAGGGGTTCCTGCCACACCCGCCGGTCCACTGGATCCGCGCGCCCGAGCAGCTGTTCTGCTTGCCGTTGACCTCGTCGTACTTCTTGTACCAGTCGATCCACTTCTGCGCGGCCTGCATGTCGGTGAACTCGTAGGTCTTGTCCTTGGAGTAGCCCGTGATGCCGGCGACGTCGAAGCTGATCGGCGAGCCGCCCACGTCCCGGCCGCTGACGCCGGCGCCCATCTCGACGCCGCGCAGCACGTGGATGCGGATCCGGCCGTCGCCGAGCTTCTCGATGAGGGTGCCGTTGCTGTTGCCCCACCGGAAGAACAGGAACTGCACGTTCTCGCTCTCCACGTGCCCGGTGGCCTCGACGACGCAGGGCACGTCGATGGAGTCGTACGTCCGGGTGATGCAGTTGGCCAGCTCCCCGGAGCGGGCGGCGCGCTCCTTGCCGGGCTCGGCGTCGAGGTAGGCCTGCCACTCCTTCTCGCACCCCTTGGGCACGGGGTACTCGCGGCAACCGACCTGCACGCGCGGCGGCGCGTCCTCGTCGATCTCCTCGCTGGTCGGCAGCGCGTTGGCGCACGACTCGTCGTTCGGGTCCTCCTTCGGCCCGCCCCGACCGTCGCGCACGCAGTCGACGAACTCCTGGATCTCGTCCTCGCGGTAGACCCGGTCGGGCACGGCGCGGTCGAGGTGCCCGTCGGGCATGTGCGCGGAGAAGCAGATGGTCGGGCCGGGGTACCAGACGCAGTCGATCTGGACGACGGCCGTGTCCCACGGGGACTCCGGCTTGTCGACGAAGTCGAACGTGACGTCGTCCTCGCAGTCGCCGGTCGGCGGGCTGTAGTCGTCGCCCGACTCGTCGCCGCCGCCTCCGCCCCCGCCGCCGGTGCTCCCGTCGTCGCAGCCCTGACCGTTCTCCTTGATGATCGGGTCGACGGCGCACAGCCACTGCTCGCCGATCGAGGTGCCGACCGGCGTCGCGGCGGCGAACACGACGCCCGCGACGAGCAGCAGCACGCCGATGACCGCGACGTACTCCGTCAGCGCCTGCCCCGCCTCGCGCCCGGGGCGCCCGCGCGCCTGTTCGGTACGGCGGCGGCTCCTGTTCACCTCGACGTCGCTGGCCATTCACTCACGGTAGGGACGGCCGGGCCGCCCCACGACGGCCCAGCGGCCCAACCGTGCACCCAGCCGGCCCTGGGACCCAGGGCCCAGGTCAGCCCGCTGCCGCGCCGGCGTCGTCGGCCCGCCCGGCCGGGGCCTGACCCGCGGCCCGACGCCGTTCGCGCCGCCCGCGGACCAGCTCGGTCGCCAGCGCGTCGAGCGGCTGGGCGAACGTGTCCTCGAACCGGGCGAGCCAGGTCCGGGCCGCGGCCGTCGCGGCGTCGTCGACCGCGTACAGCCGGCGCGTGCCCGCGGCGCGCACCCGCACGAGCCCCGCCTCGCGCAGCACCCGCAGGTGCTGCGACACAGCCGGCTGCGAGATGCGCACCCGCGCCTGCAGCGCCGTGACGAGCGCGCCCGCGGGCTGCTCGCCGGGCGCGAGCAGCTCCAGCAGCCGACGCCGGACGGGGTCACCCAGCGCCTCGAAGACGCCCTCGGGGGCGCTGTCGGGGGTGCTGCCGGGGGTGTCGCCGTCGGAGCGGTCCCCGGGCGCGGGCGCCGCGGCGGACCGGGTCATCAGGACTCCGGCACGGTCGTGTAGAAGGCCAGGGTCCGCTCCCCGGCGGCGCGCGCCTCGGCGGGGTCCTGCCCGGAGGCGGCAGCGGCGTCGGCCCAGTCGGTGCTCGCTGCCCGGACGAACTCGACGCCGTCGGGGGAGAGGGTCCACTGCTCGAACTCGCGTGCGTCGTTGTCCGACCTGGTGGCCAGGTGCAGCCCGAGCCCGAGCAGCGCGAGGTCCCAGCCGACGCCGACGGCGCCCGGGCCGTACTGCGTCCAGAAGTCGGGGTCGACCAGCGCCTCGTGCACGAGCTCGAGCGTCGTGCCGCCGTCGGCCGGGGTGAGCGCGACCTGGACCCACGAGACCTGGCCGCCGAACTCCCACGTGGCGGCGAAGCTCTCGGGCGCGTCGCAGCGCTGGATCTCGCCGCCCGCCTGGCCCTCGAACTGGTACCGGCCGCCGAGCGTCAGGTCGCCGGAGACGGGCAGGAACCAGCGGGGGAGGCGCTCGGCGGAGGTGAGGGCGTCCCAGAGGTCGTCGCGGTCGGCGGCGTAGGTGCGCCGTGCGACGGCGATCTTGGTCGGCGTGCCGTCCCGCTCGCCGTCGCGCACCTCGCGGGTCACGAGCCCGGCGGTGGCGACGGGGTCGATGGTGCTGGTCATGGTGTTCTCCTTCTATAAGTGAATGCTTATGTTATGCCACAGCGTGCCGCCGCGTGCAAGCGGGTGCAAAAAAGTGTGCCAAGCGGGTGTACCCCGACCACGGCACTCCCAGCAGAAAGGTCCGCCTCGACCAGGCGATCTGGCACGGATTCCCGGCGGGAACCGTGCCGAATCGCCTGGTCGAGGCGGACCCTGGGCCACGGCCACGGCCAGGGGCAGATGCCGGACGCCGTCCGGATCGGGCCCAGGTCGGCAGGCGCTCCGGATCAGTCCGGGACGGGGACGATCACGCACAGCTCGAACGTGTCGCGGCCGCGGCGGAGCAGGTAGCGCACCCGGTCCGCCGCGGCCTCCGACGCGTTCTCGTCCTTGTAGCTCCAGCGCACGTCGACCCACAGCAGGGCGTCACCGACCTGCTCGACGGCGCGGACCTCCGGCACCGCCGCCACGAGCCCCTGCTCGCGGTACGCGGTGAGCATCCCGGCGAGGCTCTCGCGCGCGGACTCGGCGTCGGGCACCACGAGCGAGCGATCGGCCTCGACCACGACGGAGGGGTAGGCGAGGCTGTCGGTCACGACCTCCAGGTCGCCCGCGCCCAGCGCGACGCCGTAGTCGACGAGGAAGGCGAGCAGGTCGTCGGAGTCGAAGTCGGCCATCCGACCACGCTAGCTGCCCGCCTGGTCCAGCGCTCGCGCCAGGTCCGCCCACAGGTCCTCGACGTCCTCCAGGCCCACCGAGAGCCGTACGAGGTCGGGGGAGATGCCCGCGTCCTTGCGGGAGACCTCGTCCATGATCCGGTGCGTGAGCGACGCCGGGTGCTGGACGAGGCTGTCCACGCTACCCAGGCTCACGGCCGGCGTGAGGAGCCGGACCGCCGAGACCAGGGCCACCGGGTCGGCCGACGTCTCGAACGACACCATCGCACCGCCCACCCGCGGGTAGTGCACGCGCGTCACGCGCGGGTGGTCGGCCAGCCGGCGCGCCAGCTCGGCCGCCGTGGCCGACGCCGCCCGCACGCGCACCGGCAGCGTCGCCAGCCCACGCAGCAGCTCGTATCCGGCGATCGGGTGCAGCATCGCGCCCGTCAGGAACCGGACCTGCCGCAGCGCCCGGGCCGTGG
The DNA here is from genome assembly GCF_013004695.1 of Promicromonospora citrea. GTDB lineage: Bacteria > Actinomycetota > Actinomycetes > Actinomycetales > Cellulomonadaceae > Promicromonospora > Promicromonospora citrea. The sequence continues at coordinate 4,699 of NZ_JABEMG010000135.1, read as the reverse complement.
CCTCGTCGCACGCCACGACGCCGCCCATGACGTCCCCGTGCCCGCCGAGGTACTTCGTGGCGCTGTGCAGCACCAGGCTCGCGCCGAGCGTGACCGGGCGCTGCAGCACCGGCGTCGCGAACGTGTTGTCCGCGAGCAGCGGCACCTCACCGCACTCCTGCGCCAGCGCACGCAGGTCCACCTCGCCCAGCGTCGGGTTGGCCGGGCTCTCGACGACGACGAGCCCCGTGCGGTCCGTGATCGCGTCCGCGACCTCGCCGGGCTCGGCCCACGTCACGGACGTGCCCAGCAGCCCGCTGCTCAGCAGGTGGTCCGTCGAGCCGTACAGCGGCCGCACACCGACGACGTGCGGCGTGCCCGCCGCGACCTGCGCGAGCAGGCATGCCGACAGCGCGGCCATGCCGCTGGCGAACGCGACGGCGGCCTCGGCGCCCTCCAGCTCGGCCAGCGCCGTCTCGAACCGGCGCACCGTCGGGTTGGCGACGCGGCCGTACACCGGCGGGCCGCCGTCGTCGTGGCCCTCCGCGAAGGAGTCCAGACGGCCCGCCTCGCCGGCGACGTCGTGCGACGGGTAGGTGGTGGACAGGTCGATCGGCGGCGCGTGCAGGCCCAGGGCGGCCAGGTCGTCCTTGCCCGCGTGGACGGCGCGCGTGGTCCAGCGGTGCCCGCCGGTGTGCTCGGATCTGTGCTCGGTCGCTGCATCGGTCGTCATGCCCGGACTATCGGCACCGTGAAGGATCAGCGGGCCCGTGACGTGCTAGAAATTCGGGCCATGACCCAGAACGTGATCCTCGATTCGGTGGACCGGGCGCTGCTGGCCGAGCTCCAGAACGACGGGCGGCTGTCCAACAAGACGCTCGCGCAGCGGGTCGGGGTCGCGCCGTCGACCTGCCTCGCCCGGGTCCAGCGCCTCCAGAGCGCCGGGGTGATCCGGGGGTACCGCGCGGAGATCGACCCGGCCGCCGTCGGGCGCGGGCTGCAGGCCATGCTCATGGTGCGGCTGGCCACGCACTCGCGACCGCTGCTCGGACCGTTCGTCGAGTGGGTCCGCGCGCTGCCGCAGACCCGCGCCGTGCACCACGTGTCCGGGCCCGACGACTTCCTCGTGCACGTCGCCTGCACCGGCACCGACGAGCTGCAGCGGCTGGTGCTCGACCTCACCGCGCGCGGTGAGGTCGGGCGCGTCCAGACCGACCTGGTCTTCTCCTCCTGGACCTGCGGCCCGGTCACCCCGCCCCCCTGACCACCCCGCGAGGTAGTCACCTGGCGAGGTAGTCATGCAGCGAGGTAGTCATGCAGCGAGGTAGTCACGTGGCGAGGTAGTCACTCAGCACCGACCGCCGTCCCCGCTCAGAGCGCCTGTCCGAGCAGGTCCGCGAACAGGGCGTCCGGGTCGACGTCCAGACCACGGGCGGCGAACCACGCGCACACCGTGCGGCAGTCGCGCAGCAGCACGTCGCTCGCGAACGGGTTCGCCACGAGGTCGACCACCTGCGGCAGGTCGATGACGACGAGCCGCTCGCCGTCGGCCAGGATGTTGTACGGCGACAGGTCGCCGTGCGCGAACCCGAGCCGCGCCAGCACGGACATGGTGTGCACGAGCTGCTCCCAGTAGGACTCGAGCAGGTCGTCCGACGGGCGCTCGCGGGTCAGGCGTGGGGCGGCGACGGCCTGCACGCCGCCGTCGTCGTCCACCTCCTGGGTGCCGACGAACTCCATGAGCACCTCCGTGCCGTCGATCTGCACGGGGTAGGGCACGGAGGCGCCTGCTGCCCAGGCGTCGCGCAGGGCGACGAACTCGGCGTCCGCCCACTGGGTGGCGGACACGGCGCGGCCCCACGCCGACTTGCGGTCCTCCATGGCGCGCTGGTCGCGCGTGCGCCGGACCCTGCGCCCCTCGGTGTACTCGCTGCCGCGGTGGAACTGACCGTGGTCCAGGCTCCGGTACCGCTTGGCGACCAGGAGGCACGACACGGGCTCCTGAGGGTCCGCCGTCGGGGTGCCCGGGGGGAGGGCGCGCTCGAGCAGGAAGGCGTCGGCCTCCTTGCCGGTCTTGAGGATGCCGAGCTCGGTGTCGAACGCGGCGTCCCGGGTGACGAGCCAGCCGGGGACCGGCTCGGGTCCGCGCTGCCCCTTGGCGACGGAACGCCAGGTGGACCAGCGCTGGCCGGGGCCGGGCTGGGCGGGATCGGGCTGGGTGAGATCGAGCCGGCCGGCATCCGGCCGACCGGGACCTTCGAGCTCGTCGCGACGAGTCGGGCCGTGGCCGCGCCGGGACGGGGTGTCGCGGTTGCCCTTCCGGTTCGTGGCGCGGATCAGGGCAGCGTTGGGTGCTTCGGGAAAACGGGGCAAGACGGTGCTCCTCGGTGCTGGAGCACGACCGGGTCAGTGCCGGGTGCTCCTGGTGACAGTGGCGTCTGCTGCCGCGAGGGCAGCCGCGCGAACGACGTCGTCCATGACTGCCTCCTTCCTGTCCGCGCTCGAGGAGCGCACCGTGCGGGGCCGTGCCCCGGGGCTGGCCGGTCAGCGAGCGCCGCCTGCAGGGCTGTCTCGATGACCGTGGCCCGAGCATGGCACGGGGCGGTCCCGGCGTGCACGGGTTTTTCCGGGGCGCTTCGCCCGACGGCCCCTCAGCTCCAGGGCAGCGCGTCCTCCAGCGACTTCCACAGGGAGTCCGTGACGTCCTCCGTGGTGTCCTGGACGCCCTGCTCGAAGTCCTCCTGGATCTGCTGCCGCTGCTCCTCCAGCGAGGTGCGGGCGTCCTGCGTGACCTGCTGCGCGTAGCCGACGACGCCCTGCACGGCGATCACGATCACCCAGACCACCACGACCAGCCAGAACGGCCAGGTGCGGCCGCCGCGGCGGGTCCGCACGGCGCGGAAGAGGTTCACGACGGCCGAGGTGACGATGCCGAGCAGCGGGATCGAGAGCTCGGCCATGCGGGGCGCCCACACGGGGTCGAGGCCCAGCAGGGCGACACCGAGGTCGCCGAGCGCGGCGAACAGCGGCAGGCCGGCCGCGCTCGGCATGACGTCGAAGCCCGGCAGCAGGCGGACGAGCTGGTAGACCGCGAGCACGAGCAGCAGGCGCGGGACCCAGCCGAGCACCGTCGCCAGCACGCCGAGACCGCCACCGGTCCCGTCGCGGTCGTGGGCCCGGTCCTCGTCCCGGGACCGCCGTGCGTCGTCGTCCCGGCGGGGCTCCGGGACGGGCGGACGCTCGTCGACGGCGGGGCGCTGCGGTACCGGTGACGCGGCCGCGACGGGGCCGGTGCGGGGCAGGGCGCCCGAGGGCCGCTGGTAGGCGCCCTGGGGCGGGGGACCGCCCGGCCGGAAAGCGGGCGCCACCTGCGTCGGCTGCTGGGCGACCTGCTGCGCGGTCTGCTGGTGCCCCACGGGCGGCATGCGGCGCGTCGGGTCGGCCGCGGGCCGTGCGGGTGCGGCGGCGGGGCCCGCGACCCCGGGCAGCGGCAGCCCGTGCCTGCGCCGGTAGGCGACCCAGCCGTCGTAGGTGTCGGCGTACCCCTCCGGGGTGAACCCGGGGGACCAGCGCATCGCCGCCCACAGGTAGTCCTTGATCTCCGCGGGTGCGCGGCCACCGGCCCGCTGCGGCCCGACGGCGGACAGGTACACCGAGATGATCTCCTCGGCCGCGCCGTCGAACCCGTCGCCGTGCACCTGGTGCAACCGGCCCATGAGCTGCTGGTCGTAGACGAGGTTGGTCATCGCCTCGCCCGGCTGCACCGGGTTGTTCGCCAGGGCGCTCGTCGGTGCGACGGCGCTCGTCGGCGCACCGCTGCCGGTGAGCACCTCGGTGACGAGCCCGCGCTCGATGGTCGTGACGTCGGCGGCGGCCAGCATCGACGGGTCGGGCCCGGTGCTGCCGGCGAGGAGCTGGCGCACCGTCGAGGCGAGGTTGTGCAGCGGCGGCCGGTCCTCCGGCCGGTGGCGCGTCATGGCCAGCACGAGCGGCAGCAGCCGCTGGTCGAGCGGTCCGACGTCGGCCGCCGTCAGGTCGCGGCCCGCGAAGTTGAGGTCGTTGGGGAGCTGGCCGGTCGCCAGGAAGATGAGCAGCAGGCCCAGGCTGTAGACGTCGGAGCGGGCGTGCGGCTTGCGCACGAACAGCTCGGGCGCCATGTACGAGATGGTGCCCGCGGCGTGCGTCGAGGTGCTGGTGCCGTGCCCCTTGGCGATGCCGAGGTCGATGAGCACGTACCGGTCGGGTGCCGCGATGATGTTCGCGGGCTTCACGTCCCGGTGCAGGAAGTGCTCCTCCTGGAGGACCGCGAGCGCGTCGAGCACGTCGGCCGCCACGCGCAGCACGTCGGGCAGCGGCAGGGGTCCCTCGGCGGACACGCGCTGCGCGAGCGTCGGCCCGGGGACGAGCTCCATGGCGAACCACGGCGTCGCCGACCGCAGGTCCGCCGCCAGCAGCCGCGGGAAGCCGCGGCCGGCCAGACGGTCCAGCAGCGCGGCCTCGCCGACGAACCGGTCGAGGGATCCGCGCTCGGCGTTGGTCAGCACCTTGAGGGCGACCTCACCGCCCTGCCCGACGGCGCGGTACACGTGCGCGAACCCGCCGTGCCCGAGGGACCCGACGAGCTGGTACGGCCCCAGCACCTCGCCGGTGGCCGGGATGCGCGGCGGGCCGGGCACGCCGGCGGGCTGTGCGGCGGGCGCCGCGGGTGCCGCGCGGCCCG
>NZ_JABEMG010000134.1 GCF_013004695.1 Promicromonospora citrea | reverse complement strand
GGCGGGCGGCCCCGGCGCGGCGCCCGACCTCGTCAAGGTCAACCGCGCGGAGGCCGGGGTGCTGGTCGGCGGCGACGCGCCCGTGCCCGACCTGCTCGCCGCCGTGCGCGAGCGGACCGGGGGGCTCGTCGTGATCACCGACGGCGCCGACGGCGCCTGGGGCACCGACGGCGACCGGGTGCTGCGCACCACGCTCGACGGGCACACCGGGGGCTTCCCCGTGGGCAGCGGGGACTCGTTCCTCGGCGGGCTGCTCGTCGCGCTCGACCGCGGCGACGACCTCGCCGCGGCGCTCGCGCTGGCCACGGCGACGGGCACGGCGAACGCCCAGGTGCCCGGCGCCGCGGTGCTCGACGCGGACCTGGCCCGCCGGCTGGCGGGCCGGGTGACGGTCTCCGGCTAGTCGGGCACCACCTGGACGTCCACGCCCGCCGCCGCGATCGCGGCCAGCGCGTCCGGGTCGGCCGACGAGTCGGTGACCAGCACGTCGACCTCCTCGAGGTCGGCGACCTTCGCCAGCGTCACGCGGCCCACCTTCGAGCCATCAGCCACGACCACCACGTGCTCGGCGTGCGCCAGCATGGCGTGGTTGGTGCGCGCCTCGGTCTCGTCGTGGGTCGTGGCGCCGCCGCGCACGCTGATGCCGTCGGTGCCCAGGAACGCGGTGCCGACGTTGATCGCGTTGAACGTGTTCTCCGCCAGCGCCCCGACGGCCTCGAACGAGCTGGACCGGACGAACCCGCCGGTCATGATGACCTTGAGGTTGCTGCGCGACGCGAGCTCGGTCGCGGTGGTCAGCGCGTTGGTGACGATCGCGAGGTCGGGCCGCGTGGACAGCGCGCGGGCCACGGCAGCCGCCGTCGTGCCCCCGCTGATGGCGACCGAGTAGCGGCCGGGGGGCAGCAGGGAGGCCGCGTGCTCCGCGATGCGCGACTTCGCGTCGCGGAACCGGTTGTCGCGCAGGAGCACGGGCACCTCGGTGGTGGGGTCGAGCGCGCGGACGCCGCCGTGCGTGCGCACGAGCAGGCCCTGGTCCTCCATGGCGGCCAGGTCGCGCCGCATCGTCGCGGACGAGACGCCGAGCTCGCGCACCAGGTCGGTGAGCCGGGTGGTGCCGTGGGCGTTGACGTAGGTCAGGACCCGCATCATGCGCTCGGTGCGCTTGTGCGAGATGGCGCGGGGGCCGGGCTCCACGGTGGTCGCCATGCCGATCCCTTCTCGAATCGCTCAGTCTGATTGATCGTTTTCCGGGAAATCTGATCGCATTCTTGCACACCTCGCGCGGGCCCACGGATGATCGTCGGCATGGTCAGCATCGCGTTCATCGGCGCAGGCAGCGTCGTCTTCACCCGGCAGCTCGTCGCCGACGTCCTGCGCTATCCAGAGCTCGCGGACGCACGCCTCGTGCTCCACGACATCGACCCCGAGCGGCTGGAGGTCGCCGAGGCGACGGCCCGCCAGGTGGACCGGCAGCTCGGCGGGCGGGCGACCGTCGTCGCGACGGCCGACCGCCGTGCGGCGCTGGACGGCGCGGACTTCGTGATCAACATGATCCAGGTGGGCGGCGTGCCCGCCACGGAGCGCGACCTCGAGATCCCGGCCCGGTACGGCCTGCGCCAGACCATCGGCGACACGACCGGCGTGGGCGGCATCTTCCGCGCGCTGCGCACCTTCCCGGTGCTCGAGGCGCTCGCCGCCGACATGCGGGAGCTGTGCCCCGACGCGTGGCTGCTCAACTACACCAACCCGATGGCCATGAACGTGTGGTGGCTGTCCGTGGTCGCACCGGAGCTCAAGGTCGCGGGCCTGTGCCACAGCGTCTACTGGACGGCGCACGACCTCGCCGAGCTCGTGGGCGTGCCGGTCGAGGAGACCCGCTACCGCGCCGCCGGCGTCAACCACCAGGCGTGGCTGCTGGAGTGGGAGCACGAGGGCCGCGACCTGTACCCGCTGCTGCGTGAGCGCATCGCGGCCGACCCGGAGCTCGAGCGCCGCGTGCGCGTCGAGATCTTCCGGCGCATCGGCTACTACCCGACCGAGACGAGCGAGCACTCCTCGGAGTACCTGTCCTGGTTCCTGCGCTCGGACGAGCAGATCGAGCGGTACCGGCTTCAGCCGCTGGAGTACGTCGGCATCAGCCACGAGAACCTCGCCGAGCTCGAGCGCGCCCGGCAGACGCTGGCCGCGGGCGGCGACCTCGAGCTCGAGGAGGGGGCGAGCGAGTACGCGCCGCAGATCATCCACTCGCTGGTCACCGGCACGCGCCGCGAGATCCACGTCAACGTGCCCAACCGCGGGCTGATCGACAACCTGGGCCAGGACGCCGTCGTCGAGGTGCCCGCCGTCGTGGACGGGGACGGGCTCTCGCCCGTCGCGATGGGCGCGCTCCCGGTCCAGTGCGCCGCCGTGAACCAGGCCTACGTCTCCGTCGGCCGGCTCACGGTCGAGGCCGCCCGCACGGGCGACCCGCTGCTCGTGCGCCAGGCCGCGCTCATGGACCCGAACACGGCGTCGACCCTGACCCCCGAGCAGGTCTGGGCGCTGTGCGACGAGCTCACGGCCGCGCACGGCGACCTGCTGCCCGAGGCGCTGCGCGCCCCCGTGCCGGCGGGCGTCCTGTGACCCTCGCGCGCACCGGGGACCTCGTCGGCGGGCCCGGCGCCGTCCTCGCCTTCAACGTCATCACGCTGGAGCACGCCGAGGGCATCGCCGACGGGCTCTCGGCAGCGGGCGTGGGCGGCATCCTCCAGGTCAGCGAGAACGCCGTGCGCTTCCACGGCGGCCGGATGGCGGCGCTGGTCGCGGCCTGCCGCGAGGTGGCGGCGGCGGCCGACGTGCCGGTCTCGGTGCACCTGGACCACGTCCAGGACCTCGCGCTGGCCCGCGACGTGGTCGCGGAGGCAGGGCGCCTGGGCATCTCGTCCCTCATGGTCGACGCCGCGCACCTGTCCTACGAGGACAACGTCGCCACGACGGCGGAGCTCGCCACCGCCGGGCACGCGCAGGGCCTGTGGGTCGAGGCCGAGCTCGGCGAGATCGGTGGCAAGGACGGTGCGCACGCACCCGGCGTGCGCACCGATCCCGACGAGGCCGCGTCGTTCGTCGCGGGCACGGGCGTGGACGGGCTCGCGGTCGCCGTGGGCAGCTCGCACGCCATGACGACGGCGACCGCCCGGCTCGACCACGACCTCATCGCGCGGCTCGCCGAGCGCCTTCCGGTGCCCCTCGTGCTGCACGGGTCCTCCGGCGTGCCGGTCGACGGGCTGCGCGCCGCCGTGGCGGCGGGCATCCGCAAGATCAACGTCGGTACGGCGCTCAACGTGGGCTACACGGCGCAGGTGCGCCGGTACCTCGCGGGGGACGAGAAGGTCACGGACCCCCGCAAGTACCTCGCGGGGGCCCGTGACGCGGTGCGGGACACGGTCAGGGAGCTGGCGGGCGCGCTCGCCTGACGGGAGGTCCCGGAGCCCGGCTCAGGGGAGCGTCGCCAGCGTCAGGTAGCCGTCCTGGTCCTGGTCCTGGGTCGTGTTCGCGAACCGGAGCGGGGCGCCCCCCGGCATGACGTTCGGCACGTGGAACGCCACCGTGCCGCCCGCGAGGTCCTGCCCCGTGAGCGTGGCCTGCACGGTGCGGCTCTGGCCGGGCTGGATCGACGGCAGCTCCGGGTCGACGGCGGTGCGGGCGAGCACCGTGCCGTCGTCGTCCAGGACGACCAGCTCGCCCGCCCAGTCGCCGTAGAACGGCGCGACGCCGCGGTTGGCGAGCGTGACCGACACGGTCGCCGTGCCGCCCTGCCGGGTCGCGGTCGCCTGCGTCGCGGTGAGGTCGTAGCCGAGTGCGGCGGCCGCGGCGACGGCGCGGGGGCGGTCGTCGGCGTCGTAGCCCGTCGCCCACGCCTGGTGGTTGATGATCCACGTGGCGTGCGACGCCGTCGTGGCGCCGGGCACGTCGTAGTCGCGGCCGTCGGCGATCTCCTGCGCGGCGTCGGGGCAGTCGAGCGGCTGCGAGAAGATGCAGGCCTGCAGCGGGGGGTAGAGCTCGCCGCCGATCGGCACGGTGCGCCACGCCTCGTCCATGCCCGCTGCCTGCACCTGGGACAGGAAGTGCCAGTCCGTGGTGGGCAGGGTCGCGTAGGCGAACGAGTCGTCGTGCAGCCCGAACCCGTGCTCGGCCACCGGTCCGGTGGGGTAGCGCGCCTGGAGCCAGGTCTCGTCGACGGCGTCGTCCCACGCGTCCCAGATGACCTCGCGCGTGGCCTGCGACGGCATCCAGTCGATGCCCTCGGGGTTGCTCGGCTCGACGAGGCCGTTCATGGGGTAGGTGTGGTCCTCGCCCCAGAACCCGACCAGCCCCGCGGTGAGGTAGGCGATCCGCGGGTCGCCGTCGTAGCGGTCGCCGAGGGCGGCGATGAAGTCGGTGATCAGGTCGACGACCCGCGGGTCGTCGTAGTCGGGGGAGAAGCTGATCCCGTCGTTGTCCCAGAAGTCGTAGCGCCGCTCCTGGCTGATGCCGCCCGGGCCGAGCAGGTGGTCGGGCACGCCCGTGGGCCGGCCGGGGTAGTCGAGGTAGAACCGCAGGACCGACTGGTGGCCGCGCGCGGCGATGCTGTCGAGGTAGGCCTCCACGCGCGTCCAGTCGTAGGTGTCCTCGCCGGTCACGACGGCGTTCACCGGCAGGTAGAACCACTCGAGGGTGTGCGGGAAGTCGGGGTCGGCGACGTCCGGCGTGGCTCCCGGCTCGGGGGCGAACGGCAGGAAGCCCTTGAGCGGGTTCTCGGCCAGGGCCGCGGTCGGTTCGAGGGTCACGGACGTGGTGAGCGGCCGGGGGCCGTGGTGGCCGGGCCGGTCGGGGTGGTGCCCCGGGTGCGCGGACGCAGCGACGGCGCCGCCGAGGGCGACGGCGAGCGCCAGGGCGCCCGCGAGCAGGGGTGGTGCCGTGCGTGCTGACAGGCGTGCTGACAGGCGTGCGGACATCGACAGTCCTCTCTGACTGCTGGGCGGGAACCCCTCCATGACAGCAGGGGGTGAGCAGGTTATGCAAGAGGGTTGACAGAACTATGTCACACTGCTTGCCTAACCCCGGGCCCGATGCGGCCCGGAAAGAAGGTTCTCGATGCCGAGAGAGATGCCGAGAGTGATCCGGCGCCGGTCCGACGTCTGGACCGCCGCCCTCCTGCTGGGGCCCGCGCTGGCCGGGTTCGCCGTCTTCTACGTGTCCCCGACCCTGCGTGGCGCCTATTACGCGACCACCGACTTCACGCTGCTCAACGAGCCCGCGTTCGTGGGCGCCGACAACTTCCGGGCGCTGCTCGCCGACGAGCAGGTCTGGACCTCGCTGCGGATCACCGCGGTGTTCGCCGTCGCCAACCTCGTGCTCATGCTGGTGCTCGCGCTCGGGCTCGCCGCCCTCATGCAGCGGCTGCGGCTGCGCACCTGGGTGCGCTCGCTGCTGCTCCTGCCGTGGCTCGTGCCGAACGTCGCGATCGCGCTCATCTGGGGCTGGCTGCTCGACGCCAACGTCGGCTACCTGAAGAACCTTCTCGACGCCGTGGGCATCACGGGCGTGACGTTCTTCAACCCGGACGCGGCGCTGTGGATCGTCGTCGTCATCTCCGTCTGGTCCGGCCTGGGGTACACGGCCCTGCTGCTGTACGCCGGGATGCTCCAGGTGCCCGCGGAGCTCTACGAGGCCGGCGCGCTCGACGGCGCCGGCGAGACCCGGATGTTCTTCCGGCTGACGCTGCCGCTGATCCGGCCCGTGCTCGCCCTGGTGCTCGTGGTCTCGCTCATCGGGTCGTTCCAGGTGTTCGACCTGGTGCAGGTCGGCTACGGCAACAACCCGATCCCCGAGGTGCGCGTCATCTACTACTACATCTACCAACAGGCGTTCTCTTTCTACAAGATGGGCTACGCCTCGGCCGTGGCCGTCCTGCTCGTCGTCCTGCTCGGCGCGCTGACGTACGTGCAGCTGCGCCTCATGCGGGCCGACCGGTCGGACCTCGCATGAGCCGCCCCGTCCGCCCCGGCCGCGTCGTCGCCTGGCTGGCCGTCGGCGTCGCCGTCCTGGTGACCGTCTTCCCGTTCTACTGGATGGTGCGCACCGCCCTCACCCCGGCGGGCGCCCTCGTCCAGGACGCGACGCTCCTGTGGCCGAGCGACCCCACGCTGATCAACTTCCGGCGCGTGCTCGGTCTGACCACCGTCGAGGAGGCGGTCGCGGCGGGCGGCACCGGCGCCGCGATCGACTTCGTCCGGTACACCGCCAACTCGCTGCTCTACGCCGGGTCCGTCGCCGTGGTCCAGACGCTGTCGTGCGCCGCGGCCGCCTATGCCTTCGCCCGGCTGCGGTTCCCCGGGCGGGACGCGCTGTTCGGCGTCGTGCTCGCGGGCCTCATGGTGCCCGGCATCTTCACGCTGCTGCCGAACTTCGCGCTGCTGCGCGAGGCCGGTCTGCTCAACACCATGGTGGGCCTCGTCGCCCCGGCGATCCTGACCAGCCCCTTCACCATCTTCTTCCTGCGCCAGTTCTTCCTGTCCCTGCCGCGCGAGGTGGAGGAGGCCGCGATGCTCGACGGCGTCGGCAGCCTCGGCCGGTTCTGGCGCATCGCCCTGCCGATGAGCCGCGGGCCGCTCGCCACGATGGCGCTCATCACCCTCGTCGGCATGTGGAAGGACTACCTGTGGCCGCTGGTCGCCGGGAACTCCGAGGCCACCCGCGTGCTCACCGTCGCGCTCGGCGTCTTCCAGCAGCAGTCGCCCAACACCGCGCCCGACTGGACCGGCCTCATGGCCGGCTCGACCTTGTCGGTGCTGCCCGTGCTCGTCCTGCTCGTGCTCCTCGGGCGCCAGCTCGTGGAGTCCCTCAACTTCTCCGGCGGCAAGTAGCCGCCTCGACGAAAGGACCGACCATGCCCCGAACCATGCCCCGAACCATGCCCAGGAGGACCACGGCGCTCGCCGCGCTCGCCGCCGCGTCGGCGCTGACGCTCGGCGCGTGCTCCACGGGTGGCGACGACGCCGCCGGCGGGCCCGTGACGATCGACTACTGGCTCTGGGACGACACCCAGCTGCCGCTCTACCAGCAGTGCGCCGACGACTTCCACGCCGCGAACCCCGACGTCACCGTGCAGATCACGCAGACCGGCTGGGCCCAGTACTGGCAGAACCTGAGCACCCAGATCACCGCGGGCACCGCGCCCGACGTGTTCACCAACCAGATCTCGTACTACCTGCAGTTCGTGCAGAACAACCAGCTCCTCGACCTCACCGACCGCGTGGCGGCCTCCGACGTCGACCTCGAGGCGTTCAAGCCCGGCCTCGCCGACCGGTGGGTGCTCGACGGCAAGCGGTACGGCCTGCCGAAGGACTGGGACACCGTCGCCCTGCTCTACGACGCCCAGGCGGCCGAGGACGCCGGCTTCGACGCCGACGAGCTCGCCGCCCTCACGTGGAACCCCGACGACGGCGGCACGTTCGGCGAGCTCGTGCGCGCGCTGTCGCTCGACGGCTCGGGCCGCACGGGCCTCGACCCCGACTACGACAAGGACGACGTCGTCCGCTACGGCTACTACCCCGAGTGGGCCGACGGCGCCGTGGGGCAGAACGGCTGGGGGAACTTCGCGCACTCGGCGGGCTTCACGTTCAGCGACGACGAAGGCGTGCCGACCACGTTCAACTTCGAGTCCGAGCCGCTCGTCGAGACGGCGGCCTGGCTCCAGGGGCTCATCGAGGACGGGTACGCCCCGCCGTTCGACGAGCAGTCGACGCTCGGCACCGAGGCCGTCATGACCAGCGGCACCGCGGCCACCACCGTCACCGGCTCGTGGACGGCGTCCGCCTACCTCGGCGAGGACGCGCCGGTCGAGTTCGCGTTCGCGCCCGTGCCCGAGGGGCCGCAGGGCCGCACCGCCGCGACCAACGGCCTCGCCGACTCGGTGTGGGCGGGCACCGAGCACCCCGACGAGGCGTTCGCCTGGGTCGAGTACCTCGCCTCGCCCGCGTGCCAGGACGTCGTCGGCGAGGCAGGGCTCGTGTTCCCCGCGCTGCCCTCCGGCACCGACGCGGCGCTCGCGGCACGCGAGGAGCAGGGCTACGACTCGTCGGCGTTCGTCGGCGTGGCGGACGCGGGGGAGACGTTCCCGGTCCCCGCGTTCAACAACGCCGCCGAGGTGAACACCATCGTCCAGGACGCGATGCAGGCGATCGCCCAGGGCGCCGACCCCGCGCAGCGGCTCGCCGAGGCGGACGCGGCGGTCGAGGCGCTGTTCGAGTGACCCGTCCCGAGTGAACCGCCCCCAGCGAACCCCCCGACCCGTCCCGACCCCGCACCGACCCCGAGGAGCACCTGCATGACCGCAGCGACCCTGCCCACCGTCCCGATGCGCCTGGAGGGCACGGTGCTCGCGACCCGGCCGGGCCGGGCGGCCTCGCCCGCCCGGCCGGGGGTGGCCGAGACCTGGCTCGACGCCTCGCGCGTGTCCGTGCTGCACGGGCTCACCACGGGCGACGTCTACCGCAACGGGCAGAACTCCTGGTCGCCCACCGGCTGGCGGCCGCTCGACGGGCCGCCGCTGCGGGTCGCGGACCCGCGCCGCCGGCAGACCGCCGACGACACCCGCTGGGACGACCCGCTGCGGCACCACTCGTCGTGGCTGCTGGCGGTGACGGGGAGCGGGCCCGGCGGCCCGGAGAGCACGACCACCTACCTCCTGGGCTGCCTCGAGGGTGACACGCCCCGGCTGCACGCCGACCGCGATGTGCTCGCCGCCTGGACCGAGACGGGGCGGCGCGCGACCTGGGTGCTGCTCGAGGGCGGCGAGGAGGACGTGTTCGCGCGCTACCGGGACCTGCTCGCCGAGCGGTACGGCGTGCTCGAGGCCGACCCGGGCGCCGTCTGGTCGTCGTGGTACTCGCTGTACGAGACGGTCTCCCGGGCCGACCTCGACGCGATCGTGCCCCGGCTGCCCGGTCTGGGCTTCGACACCGTGCAGCTCGACGACGGCTGGGAGGAGCTCGTCGGGGACTGGACGCCCAACGCGAAGTTCGCCGCCGGGATGGCGGACGTCGCGTCGCTGATCGCCGACCACGGCATGCGCCCAGGTCTGTGGGTGGCGCCGTTCATCGCGCTGCCCGGGTCGCGGCTCGCGCGGCGCAACCCGCAGCTCCTCCTGCGCGACGCCGACGGCGTGCCGGTGCGCGCGGGCTCCAACTGGGGCAGCCACTACCACGCGCTCGACCTCACGCGGCCCGACGCCGTCCAGCACGTCGTCGAGACCGTCTCGCGCATCGTGCACGAGTGGGGCTTCACCTACCTCAAGCTCGACTTCGTCAACGCGGGCGCCGTCGCGGGGGCGCGCGCGCAGGACGTCGACCGCGAGGCCGCCTACCGGGCCGGGCTGCAGGCGATCCGCGACGCCGTCGGCCCCGACGTGTACCTGCTGGGGTCCGGCGCGCCCGTCTTCCCGTCGCTGGGCGTCCTCAACGCGGTGCGCACGGGGCCCGACGTCGCGCCGATGTGGGACAACTACGCGAGCGACGACCCGTCCGACGCCATGGCGCGCAACGCGCTCGTCAACGGCGTCAACCGGCTCTGGATGCGCGGGCTGGTCGGGCTCGACCCCGACGTCGTCTACTTCCGCCGCCGGCGCAACCTGCTGAGCGACGAGCAGATGCAGTGGCTGCGCGACTGCGCGGTGCTCTCGGCGTTCCGCGCCGTCTCCGACCCGCCGGACTGGATCGAGCCGGGCGACCTGCCCGCGCTGCGCGCGTTCCTCACCACGACGCCGGAGACCGAGCGGCTCGGCCGCTACGCGTACCGGGTGGGGGAGCGGGTCGTCGACTTCGGCCCGGCGGTCGACGGCGGGGCGGCGCTCTACCCGCTCTGAGCCCGCTCCGCGCCCTGCCCCGCCACCGGCCGGCGGGCCGGCCGCACGCCGTCGGTGAAGAACCGGCGCTCCACGTCGCCCATGGCCAGCCGCACGGCGCCACGGGCGACGTGGTCCCCGCCGAGCGAGGACACCAGCACCCGGGGCATGCGCACCACGCTCTTGCTGAGCATCGCGCTGAACTCGGCGCCCCACAGGTCCGCCCACGGCGTGCTGCCGCCGCCGAGCACCACGACCTCCGGGTCGAGCGTGAGCACCACGGCGGCGGCGCCCGTGGCCAGGTCCCGCGCGTACTGCCACACGCGCTCGCGCGCGTCGGCGTCGCCCTGCCGCGCGCGCCGGAACGTCCACGCCGCGCGCTCGCTCTCCGGCAGCTCCGCCGGCAGGCCGGGGTGGCTCTGCAGCCCGTCGAGGGCCCTGAGCCAGCGGACGGCGGGCAGCGCGCCGATCTCGCCCGCCGCGCCGCCGTGCCCGCGCACGATCCGGCCGTTGACCAGCGCCGCCGCGCCGGTGCGCAGGCCGGCGAGGATGTAGACGACGTCGCGCGCCCCACGCACCACGCCCCACTCGTGCTCGGCGAGGAGGGCGACCTTCACGTCGTTCTCGACCTGCACCGGGCACGTGAACCGGCGCCCCAGGTGGCCCACGAGATCGACCTCCGCCCAGCTCGGCAGCGGGCTGACCATCGACGTGCGGCCGTGCGCGTCGACGGGGCCGGTGACGGCGGCGGCGACGGACCAGACGGCGTCGGGGGTCACGTCCGCGGCAGCGAGCACCACCTCGACCACGACGTCGAGCCGCGCGAGGCGCTCGGCGGGCGGCGCGGCCGGCTCGAGCGCGAGCTCGTGGCCCGCGAGCACGGTGCCCGCCAGGTCGGTCAGCACGGCGCTGACGCGGTGCACGCCGATGTCGATGCCGAGCAGGCGGCCGGTCTCGGCGTGGAACCGGAAGCGCTGCGGCGGGCGGCCGCCCTGCCCGTTCGGCACCGGCTCGACGGCGACGACCCAGCCCAGGTCGGTCAGCTCGGAGACCAGGGAGTTGATGCTCGGCCGGGAGAGGCCGGTGGCGCGCACGAGCTCCGTCGTCGTCGACCCCGAGCCCGCGCGGACCTCGCGGAAGGTGCGCACGAGGTTGAGGTCACGGACCTGGGGCTGCTCGCGCTTCGTCACGTGGGCCATCTTCTCCTGCCGGGCGGGCGGCGGCCCAACCGGGTCGCCGTCCGCGCGTCGCTCTCCCGGGCCCGCGGGTCAGGCGTACCAGGCCTCGGTGAACTCGGCGAGGTCGATGCGGCCGTCCTTGTCGTGGTCGGCCTTGCCGAAGATCTGCTCCAGGTCCTTGTCGCTGGTCTCCTCGCCGCGGGAGGCCATGGCCTGGCGGAACTCCTCGGCGGTGATACGGCCGTCGCCGTCGCCGTCGAACTCGACGAACGTCCGGGTCAGCTCGTCGTCGGCAGTCGTGTCGGCACCCATGGGGTCTTACCTCCGCTTCGGGGAACAGGTCGCGCACATGCAACCACAGATCGGGAGCGGCGTGCCCCGAATGTCGGGGTCCGATGTCCGGTACGGTGCGGCGTGCCACCCGTCGTCGTCGGAGGTCCGGATGAGGTTGTACGCGGCAGCGCCCGCGCGGTGCGCGCGCCAGGTGCTCGGTGACCTGCTGCTGCTCGCCTGGGTCGCCGGCTGGGCCTCCAGGGCGGAGACGAGCTCGGCGTAACCCTGCGTCTGGTCGGCGGGGGCGTAGGGGTGGATGTCCGCGAAGCCGGGCCAGGAGATGGCCTCCATCTCGGCGGTCGCGTTGAGCTTCAT
>NZ_JABEMG010000133.1 GCF_013004695.1 Promicromonospora citrea | reverse complement strand
CGCGGCGCCGGTCGCCGAGGAACGGCGCCGCGTCCACGCCGACCGTCACGAGCGCGACCGCCGCGACGACCGCGACGGCGCCCCACGACGCGCGGGCCGGCCCTCGCGCGCCGCCGGCCGCCCGGCGACCTGCCGTGGCGCCGCGGCGTGCGGCGATCACCCCGAGCCCCGCCGCGAGCAGCAGGCCGGTCACGGCGTACAGCGCGAACGCGACGTCCGGGAAGCCGTAGAACCGGTCTGCCGTGGCGAGCGACGGGCCCAGCAGCGAACCCTGCAGGAGCGTGAAGCCGGTGAGGCCGTCGAGCGTGAACACGAGCCAGGTGACCCCGACGGCGGCGAGCGGGACGCGCCACACGACGGGCGGCAGGAGCGCGGACACCCCCCGCACGGTGAGGGCGACGACGACGGTGGCCACCGTGAGGGACAGCGCGAGGCCGAACTCCGGCGCGGGCCACACCCACCACCGGCTCAGGGTGGCCAGGCTCGCCGCGGCGGGTGCGGAGACGGCGAGCAGAGCCGCCGCGGCGGCGAGACGCTTCCGGTACGGGCCGGGCTCGCGGCGCGGCCGTGCGGTGCGGCGCGGCAGCACCAGCACGAGCAGCGCGACGACCAGGAACAGCACGATGGAGCCGACGAAGGCGGGCACCTGCGCGGGGATCGTGTCCGAGAGCACGTTGACGTACTGCCGGTTCTCGACGGTGCGAGCGACGCTGGTGCGGCGCGGCTCGCCGACCACGACGGGCATGCCGTCGATCGCGGGCTCGTCGAGGACCGGGCCGAGATCCTGCCCCGGCTCGCCCGACCCGGGCCCCGGCAGCGCGCCCGCCGCCTCGGCCGCCGTCGCCGTGAGGTCGGTGAGCTGCACGAACCCGGTGCTGCGCGACGCCTCGGACGTCAGCCAGCGCACGCGGGGCACGTCGGCCACCCAGTCGACGACGACCTGGAGACCCTGCTGCGTGAGCGGGGTGTCGGCGATGCCCGCGACCAGGACGCGGGTCCCCGACGGCAGGCCGCCGCGCAGGGTGCTCAGGGTGTCGTCCAGCGTGTCGAGCGCGTCGGCGCGCTCCGGACCCTCGGGCAGGCTGCCGGCGTCGACGACGGTCACGGGGCACTCCACGAGCGCGTCGCCCCAGCCCGCCCCCGGCACGGCCGGCCGGTCGGTGGCGTCGGGGCTCGCCTCCTCCGCCTCGTCCGGCTCCGCGGCACGGACGAAGGCGTCGAGCGACGGGACGTAGCGGTCCACCACCCCGCCCTCGCGCGCGAGCATGACGGCGGCGCCCGGCCCCACAGCGGTCGCGCACGCGTCCGCCTCGTGCAGCAGCTCGCCGAGCAGCCCGGGCGCGGGGGCCTGCGGCGCGTCCGCTGCCGGCTCCTCGTCGTCCTCGTCCTCGCGCTCCGGCAGGCCGGCCCAGCCCTCGACCGTCGCGGGCGCCGGGCCGTCACCGCCCGCACCCGTGGCGCGGGGCACCGGGGTGCACGACGTCGCCCCGCGCGCCTCGGTCTCGCCGTCCTCGGCCGCGCCGGGCCTGTCGGCCCGCTCGGCGCTGCCCGCCGAGACGGTGCGGCTGCCCGCCGACAGCGTGAGCCACGCGTCCAGCGGGCACGTCGCCGGGGCAGCCGTGCGCACGTTGATCGAGGCGACGGACCCGCCGCCGATCATGTGCCACAGGTTGGGCGTGGTGCTCCGCGAGACGTCCGTCCAGCGCAGCCCCGCGACGCCGACCACGACGACAGGGGCAGCGGGCTCGTCGGCCACGGCGGCCACGGCGGCCGCCCGGGTGGGACCCGCCCACGCCGCCGGGGCCGCCGGACCCAGCAGCACCGCGACGACCAGGACCAGGACTGCGGGGACGGTCGTGGGACGTGCGGGACGGGGATTCACCCGCCCAGGGTAAGGGGCGCGGCCGTTCACGGTGCCCGGACCAGCAGCGCGCCCGCCTGGACGTGCACGTCGATCTCGACCGCGCGGCCGAGCGGGTCGCCGTCGACCTGCGCCTCCTCGCCCGCCGGGACCCGGATCCGCGCGCGGCGCGCCTTCGTGTGGTCGATCCGGCCCAGCTTCTCGGGCAGCTCGTTGCGCACCCCCACGCCCTGCATCGCGATCTCCAGCGTGAGCTGGGCCCAGCCGAACACCCCTCCGCGGACGTCGACGGCCGCGACGTCGAGCACGCCGTCGTCGAGCACGGCGTCGGGCAGGAGCGTCACGCCGCCGGGGAGCATGCCGCAGTTGCCGACCATGATGGAGCGGGCCCGGGCCTCGACGGGAGCGCTGTCGTCGAGCTGCAGCGTGGCGCGCATCCGCCGGGCCTGCATGTGGGACAGGCCGGCCACGAAGTAGGCCACCCAGCCCACCCGCTTCTTCAGCGCGGCGTCGGCGGAGGCCACCATCGCCGCGTCGAAGCCGAGGCCCGCGATGACGAGGAAGATGTGCCGGCGCTCGGTGTCGGGCTCGTGGTCGGGCTGGTTGGGGTGGTCCCCGTTGCGCGGCTCGGGCGCGAACTCGGTGACGCGCAGCCACCCGACGTCGATCGCCCGCGTCCGGCCGTGCACGATCATGTCGAGCGCCTCGTCCACACCCGTGAGCGGCAGCTCCAGGTTGCGCGCGAGCAGGTTGCCCGTGCCCACGGGGATCACCCCCATCGGCACACCCGAGTCGACCATCGTCTCCGCGACCGCGCGCACGGTACCGTCGCCGCCCGCCGCGACGACGACGTCGACCCCTGCCTCGAGCGCACGCCGCGCGGGGCCCTGCCCCGGGTCGTCCACGCTCGTCTCGTACCAGAGGGGCTCCTCGAGGCCGTGCGCGCTGCAGTACGCCCGGACCTGCACCTGGAGCCCCGCCGCACCCTGCTTGGAGGGGTTCACGACCACGGCGAGGCGGGGCGCCGGCACGGCGCCCTGGTCCGGCGAGCGCTGCGGGCCGCGCCGCCGCATCCGGGCCTGCTGCGTCCAGACCACGACGGCGACCGAGAGCGCCAGCACCGCGACCACGATCGCGACGATCCCGAGCCACGCCTGCCACTCCATGGCGTCAGAGTACGTGGCGGACCTGGGCACCCCGCGTGGATGCCGGTGCGGTCCTGTGTGGACGCCCGGCAGGGGCCGGGCCGGCACCGGCGGACGGCCGGTCAGCTCCGGACGTTCGTTCCCCCGTGCCGCACGGCGTCGACCGCGCCGCGCATCTTGCGCGCGTTCACGGCCAGCAGCACGTCGCGGTACTGGGCCGCGCGGTGGATCTGGCCCTTGAGGTCGTTGGAGGAGGCCCGGTGCTTGAGGTCGCACGGCACCTCGACGGCCACGTAGCCCTTGCGCAGCAGGTCGATCGTCATGCCCGTCTCGACGCCCCAGCCACGGGCGAGCGGCGTGGCCGCCTCGAACGCCTCGCGGGTCAGGCAGCGCATGCCGGACAACGGCTGCGACGGGCTCCAGCCCGTCATCGCCTCGATCGCGCGGCGGGCGGTGCCCACCACGATGCCGCGGCCGCCCGCGCCCACCTGCTTGGGCAGCAGGGCGATGGCGAGGTCCGCGACACCCTCGCGGACCGGACGGACCAGCGGAGCGGTGTTCACCGCCGTGTCGCCGAGGTCGCCGTCGATGAACAGCAGCAGGCGCGGCGGGCGCCCGTCGGCGTCGCGCATCGCGACCACGGCGGCACCCGTCTCCATCGCGGCGGCCTTGCCGCGGTTGTGCGAGTGCCGCACGACGACAGCGCCCGCCGCCCGCGCGACGTGCTGCGTGTCGTCCTCGGAGCCGTCGTCGACCACGAGGACGAGGTCGACGTGCGGGATCGCGCGCGCGGAGCGCACGGTAGCCGCAATGCGCTCGGCCTCGTCCTTCGCCGGGATGACCGCCGCCACCCGCTGGACGTTCTTGCCTGCCTGTGCATTGCCGGGACGCGTGGTCTTCGCGACCGGGAGAGCGTTCACACCTGTCCTGCCTGAAGCGTCGATTTGCCGTCGTGGGTGTTCGGAGAGTCCTTTGCTTGGTGAGTGCAAAGGTTTACCCCTGGAATCCTACTCCCTTGGTCCGCTAGTTGCCGAAACCTGGACCGCTCGTGGCGATCCGCGGTGACTGCCGACGCGTTCCGGGTCGCTCGCGCAGGACCGGCCGGGGCGTCCGGTCTAGCGAAGGGTGACCTGGCGAGAGACGATACCTGCTCTTGCGCGTCGCTCGTTCGCATCAAGCGGCTCCGTGGTGGAAAGTGCTTTCGTGAGCTTCTCCCCGAGCTCGGCCACCGGCCCTTCCAGGTCCTCCGCGGTCGTGCCCTTCGGCAGCTCCCAGACCGGGACCACCAGCCCGGACGCACGAAACGCTCCCACGAACCTTCCACCCGCGAGCCCTGACTCGCGCTTTGCGTGGAGCCGGGAGATCGCGTCGATGACGTCGTCCTCCGGTTCGGGGCGGGCCCAGCGCAGGAACTCTCGCGTCATGCGGCACCAGTAGGCGGACTCGACCGTGGAGACCTTCACCGTCGGGATCGCGCCGTCGGCCGCGTCCTCGAGGTTCTGCTTGAGCTCGGGGTCGACGTCGGCGTCCGGGGCGAGCCAG
This sequence comes from Promicromonospora citrea, assembly GCF_013004695.1. Taxonomy (GTDB): domain Bacteria; phylum Actinomycetota; class Actinomycetes; order Actinomycetales; family Cellulomonadaceae; genus Promicromonospora; species Promicromonospora citrea. Next base: position 7,704 of record NZ_JABEMG010000133.1, on the reverse strand, counting down.
TAGTCGAACGTGTCGTGCACCGTGACCTCGAACGGGACGTCCGGGTCGAGCACGTCCTGCAGGCGCGGGCCCTCGCCCGGCAGCCCGCCGGCCTCGACGGCGGTGCCCGGCTCGAGCTCGAGCGCCTCGAGCAGCGCGGCGGCGAGGTCACGGCTCACGTCGCCCGACCCCACGATGCCCTGCACGGCGAGCAGGACGGCGCCGTCCGTGCGGTGCAGGGCGGTCCAGGCCCCCGGCAGCAGCGTCACGACCGTCACGTCGCGCGCGCCGTACTCGGCCGTCGTGCGGGCCGTCGCGGTCGCCGACGGGACGATCTCGCGCATCGCGACCCAGTCGGTCTCGCCGGGGAGGCCCTCGAAGGGCCGGAGCACGAAGTCGGGGGAGGGGTTCTTGGCCATGCGGCGAGTGTATCCACGCCTCTGGTCCGGTTCTGTCGGGGCCCGTGATGTTTCCTCGACGAGGCGATGATGGGGTCGTGCACCCCTGGCTCGCCGCTCGTCTGCCCGTCCTCGATCTCGCGCTCGACGCGGTCCGCGCGGTGCAGCGCGCCGTCGGACGCGACGCCAGGGACGACCCCGGCACGCAGCCCGCCCCCGCCCCCGCGCGCATCGCCACGGCCTTCGCCTCGGACCGGGTCCTCGCCGTCGACGGGCGGCCGGTCGAGGGGTTCGCCGCTCTCTCCGGCTTCTTCCGGACGGCCGACGGGTGGGTCCGCACGCACGCCAACTACCCGCACCACCGGTCCCGCCTCACGGCCCTCGTCGGCCTGCCCGACGACGTCGGCCGCGACGCCTTCGCGCAGCGCCTCACCGAGCTCTCCGCGCACGCGCTCGAGGAGGACGCCGCCGCGCGCGGTGCCGTCGTCGTGCGCGTGCGCTCCGAGGCCGGGTGGCGCGCGTCCCGGTGCCGACGTGCTGCGGGTCGACCCGCCCGAGCCCGCCGAGATCGCGTGGCAGCACCTCGACACCGGCCAGGGCAAGCGCAGCACCGTGCTCGACCTCCGGACGCCGTCGGGGCTCCGGACGGCGCAGCGCCTGCTCGACACGGCCGACGTGCTCGTCACCGGGTACCGGCCGGGGGCGGTCGAGGCGCTCGGACTCCGGGTGCCGGACGGCGTCGTGACGGGGCGGGTCTCGGCCTGGGGCACGGCGGGCCCCTGGGCCGGGCGCCGGGGGTTCGACTCGGTGGTCCAGGCCGCGACGGGCGTCGCGCTGCTGGAGGAGCGCGACGGGGCGCCCGGGGCCCTGCCCGCCCAGGCGCTGGACCACGCGTCGGGGTACCTGCTCGCGGCGGGCGTCGTCGACGCGCTCGGCCTGCGGGACGGCGCGGGCGGGACCGGCGGGGACGGCCGTGGGCGGGGCGTCTCGGTCTCGCTCGCCCGCACCGCGACCTGGCTGCTCGACCTGCCCGGCAGGGACCCGGCGCACCCGCCCGCCGCCCCGCCGCCGGCCGACGAGACGACCACGGTGACCCACGGCGGGGTCAGGACGGCGCGCCCTGCCCTGCCCGGCCACGAGGACTACCCGCACCCGGCGCGCCCCTGGGGCACCGACGCACCGACGTGGCTGCCGGGCTGACCCGGGGCACCCGTCGGGGACGACACCGCCCGACCGCCGGACGGGTGTCCGGGGCCGGGCGGGAAGCCTGCGGGAAGACCGCCGTCGTCAGCTCTGCGAGCGGCCGCGACGCGCCATGACGAGGGCGCCGGCCCCGCCGACCACGAGCGCACCGGCCGCGGCCGTCAGGGTCGCCGCCTCGGCGCCGGTGAGCGCGAGCTTGATCGGGGCGTCGAGCGTCGCCTCGGTGAGCGCCGCCGCCTCGTGCTCGGCGCCCGCCCGCCCCGGCACGTAGGAGGTGAGCTCCGCGCCCGCCGTGTCGGCCGACGTCGGGCCCTCCCACTGCTGGCCGGGCGCCTGCACGGCGAGCGGCTCGGACGACGTGCGGGTCGCGGCCGAGGCCTGCGCGACGGTGGTCGTCGTCTGCGCCGCGGCCGCCTGCGTGGTGGTCGTCGCGGCGGGGGCCTTCGCCGGGGTGGACTGGACCGGCTTGACGACCTCGGGCTTCGGCTCGGGAGCCTGCTCCTGCGCCTGCTCGAGGTACTGCTCGACGGCCTCGCGCACCCGCTCGCGGTCCTGCTCGTCCCAGCGGCCCTGCTGCCGGCCGCCCTGCTCCGGTCCGGCCTGCGGCGCGGCGTGGCGCGCGGTCGTGCCGCGGCTCGTGCGCTCGCCCTGGCCGGCGCCGCGGTCGCAGTCACCCTGCGACCGGTACCTCGGCGTCTCGTAGTCGGGCTCGGTGTAGCGCGCCGGCTCGTAGGAGCGGGGCGCCTGGGCCGACCGTCCGCGGTCGTGCCCGTCCTGGTGCCCGCGACCCTCGTGGCCGCCCTGGCCGTAGCCGCCGTGCCCGTGCCCGTGCCCGCCGTCGTAGGCCATGGCCGGGGTCGCGACGGCCGTGGCGGCTGTGGCCAGCGCGATCGTCGCCACGACGCGGGACGCCGTGGACCTGGCGGCGGACGAGGGCTTGACGGCGGCGTGCTTCATGAGAGCTGCTCCAGCTGGTCGGCGACGACGGCCCAAGAGACGGGGGCCGCGCCGACGTTACCTGATCTGCGATCCAGGAAAAAGGGGCACTTCCGAAAAAGCATTCCACATGGTAACGATACGGTAACAAACGCATTCCCGATGGAACCTTCCGACCCGGCCGGAAAGCGCAAACAGGGTGGAGCGCCGAATGGCACTCCACCCTGTTGCGTCAAGTCCGAAGAGGCTGGGGTCCTCCTGGTTCTCAGGCCCTCTGCGGGGCCCGGGTGCGGACGAAGGTCCGGATCAGGACAGGCCGCCCAGCAGCCCGCCAGTGAGGCCGCTCACGGCACCGCCGGTGAGGCCGTCCACGGCGCCGGTGACGCCGCCGACCGCGCCGCCCGCGACGCCCTGCACGGTGCTGCCCACGGTGTCGACGACGGGCTTGGCCACGCCGTCCACGACGACGTCCTTGACGACGGGCTTGGCCACGCCCTCGACGACGACGTCCTCGACGACCGGCTTGGCGACCTTGTCGACCACGGTGTCCTTGACGACCGGCTTCACGACGTCCTCCACGACGCCGCCCTTGACCACACCGCCGACGACGTCGTCGAGGACGACGTCACCGACGACCGGGCCGGCGATCTCGCTGGTGACACCCGGCAGGACCGTGCCGGTCACGGTGCCCGCGGCACCCGGGACCACGGAACCGGTCACGGTGCCGACGGTCGAGGTGGCGCCCGGCAGCACGTCGTTCTGCACGGAGCCCACGGCGCCCGGCACGACCTGGGTCGTGGCGGTCCGCACGACGCCGTCCACGGCCACGTCGCCCACCACGGTCTCGACCGCACCGGCGGCCGGGGTGGTGACCTTGGCGACCACGCCGGGAACGTTCGCGACCACGCCGGGGACGTTCGACACGACGCTGTTCACGACGCCGCCCACGCCGCCGAGCACGCCCGGCAGGTTGGCGGTGAGGCCCGCGACCGGAGCGGTCACGCCGCCCAGGACCTGGGGCAGGCTGCGGAGCACGTCGGCCACCGTGGACGGCACACCGCCGGCCACGTCGGTCGCGGTGCCGGCCACGTTCGACACGGTGCCCGCGGCACCGTGCACGACGTCGCCCGTCGCCACGCCGTTCACGACACCCGAGACGGTGCCGGTCGCGGTGCCGAGGGCGTCGCCCGCGACACCCTGGACGCCGCCCGCGAGGACGCCGCCGGCCACGCCGTTCACGACACCGCTCGCGGCGCCGGTCGCGGTGCCGACGACGCCGCCGCCGAGCACGGTCTGCAGCGCGGACCGGGCGGTGCCGGTCACGCCGCCGGCCACCGAGCCGTTCGTGACGCCGCGCACGACGTCCGAGACGACCTGCGGCGCCTGCTGGACGGAGCCGGACACGAACTGCGCCGGCTCGTAGTTCGGCGCGAGCGCCGTGGTGGGAGCGATGGAGGCGGGGAGCTTCTTGCTCACCTCACCGGCCACCGTGTCGACGACCGGGACGGCCGCGGTGAGCTCGTCGAGGTCGATCGAGGTCGACGACAGGGCGGGGAGGGTGGACTTGAGGCCCTCCGTGGTGGTGTTGAGGTCACCGAGCGAGTCGAGCGACGCGGACTCGGCGGCCATGGCCGGGGCGGCCATACCCGTGGCCGCCGTCGCGATGGCGACGGTCGCGATGGTGCGCGCGCCCGCCGATGCGGTCTTCTTCTTGGGTGCTGCGTGCTTCAAAAGGTTGCTCCAGCATCTCGTTGCGCCTGAGCGCTTCGGTCCTTGAGCCCCCGAACTTAGTCTTCACCCCCGGGTGAATAAAATCACCCACATCACGATTGCATAACGATGCCCGTAATAGACCGTGTAAACCGCTCTGCCCGGCTTGTTCTTCCGGCTGTTCCCCGCTGCGGGGGCGTGCGTTAACGGCGGGCGCCGGAGTCCGCGTCTCGCCGGTCGGACGCCTCGGCGGTGAGCGCCTCCGCGTCGCGCACGAGGGCGGCCTCCGCGGCCCGCGCCTCGGCGGTCGCCCGGGCGCGCACCGCGACGATCTTGTCGTGCAGCTCGGCGTGCACGCGCTTGCGCACGTCGCGCGCGACGAGGTCGACGTCGGCCTCCTGCGGGCCCGGCTCGCCCCGCGCGGCGAGCTCCTGGGACAAGCGGGCGACGGCGACGTCGACCTCCGCGCGCACCCGGACCTCCGCCTCGTCGAACAGGGCGACCACCGCGGCGTCGGCCTCACGGCCGAGCCGCGTCTCCTCGAAGCGGTGAGCGGCGTCGTCGACGATCGCTTGTGCCTGCGCGACGACGTCGTGCGCCACGGCGGGCGCGTGGGCCTTGAGGGTCGCGAGGTCGTAGAGCAGCACGCCCTCGACGTCGGCGACGCCGGGGTGGACGTCGCGGTGCAGCGCGAGGTCGAGGATGACCAGCGGGCGGGGCTCCGCCTCGTCGCCCGCGCGGTCGGCGGCCCGCTCGCGCGCCCGGACCAGCCCCGCGGCGTCGAGCACGTGGCCGAGGCTGGCCTCGGGGGCGGCGTCGGTGCGCAGGTGCGGCAGCGCCGCCGGGCCGCCGACGTCGCCCTCCACCACGGCGAGGTGCAGGTCGTCCTGCGGGGCCGGGACGTCCTGGCCGTCTCCGGGCCGGTCGGCCGCGGCGCGGCCGCGGGCGCCGCTGCAGCTCACCACGAGGTCGGCGTCCGCGAGCGCCTCCACGAGGGAGTCGACGGGCTGCACATCGTGCGACGCGGCGAAGGTCGCGGCGCGGCCGGACCGGGAGAAGACGCGGATGTCGGTGCAGCCGCGGGCCCGCAGGGCCGCGACGGACGCCCCGGCGTACGAGCCGGTGCCGATGAGGACGGCGCGCGTGCTGTCCCACGGCGGCACCTCGCGCTCGGCCAGGTCGAGGGCGAGCGCGACGACGGACCGGCCGGCCGCACCGAGCTCGGTCTGCGTGCCGACGCGCTTGGAGGTGCGCGACGCCGTCTGGAAGAGGAGCTCGAGGGTCTTCGAGGTGGTCTCCTGCTCGCGTGCCTCGGCGAGCGCACGCTTGACCTGCCCGGCGATCTCGCGCTCGCCCACGACCATGGCGTCGAGGCCCGACGCGACGGCGAAGAGGTGCTCGGTGACCTCCTGCCCGGTGCGGACGGTGAAGCTGCGGGCCGCGGTCTCGCCCGTCACCCCGGAGGAGTGCGCGACCAGCTCGGCCACGTGCTGCGTCGCGTGCCGCACGGCGTCGCCGCTGAGCGGGGCGTCCACGTCGAGGTAGAGCTCGAAGCGGTTGCACGTGGAGATCACCACGGCACCGGCGACCGGGCCGCACGCGCCGACGACGGCGCGACCCACTGACGAGGAACCCGTGGACAGGCGCTCCAGCGCGTCGAGGTCGAGCTCGCGGTGGCTGGCGGTGAGGGAGAGGAGAACCACAGTGCCTCCACTTTATGCACCGTCGCCCGGCAGGGCAGAATCGATCAGCGTGAAGTCCACCACGCTCGCCCCCGCTCACCCGCTCACCGACGGGCGGACCGCCGCCGCGCCGCTCGTGCAGGCCCTGCGGGGTGAACGGCCCGGCCGCACGCCGGTGTGGTTCATGCGCCAGGCGGGCCGTTCGCTGCCCGAGTACCGCGCGGTGCGCCGGGGCACCGGCATGCTCGAGGCCTGCCTGCGGCCGGACCTGGCGTCGGAGATCACGCTGCAGCCGGTGCGCAGGCACGGCGTGGACGGCGCGGTCTTCTTCTCGGACATCGTGGTGCCGCTCCGGCTGGCCGGCGTGGGCGTGGACATCGTGGCGGGCGTCGGCCCCGTGATGGACCAGCCGTACCGGACCCCGGAGGACGTCGCGCGCCTGACCGCCCGCACCCTGGACGACGACGCGCTCGCGCCGATCCGCGAGGCCGTCGCGCTCACCGTCGCCGAGCTCGGGTCGACGCCGCTGCTCGGCTTCGGCGGGGCGCCGTTCACGCTGGCCGCGTACCTCGTGGAGGGGCGGCCGTCGCGCGACCACCTCGCCGCGCGCACCCTCATGCACGCGGACCCCGCGACGTGGGACGCGCTGGTGGCCTGGACCGCCGACCTGACGGGCGCGTTCCTGCGCGCCCAGGTCGAGGCGGGGGCCAGCGCGGTGCAGCTCTTCGACTCGTGGGCGGGGTCCCTCTCGCTCGCCGACTACACCGCTCGGGTCGCGCCGTCGTCGGCGCGGGCGCTGGCGTCGGTCGCGGGCAGCGGCGTGCCGGCCATCCACTTCGGCACGGGCACGGCGCACCTGCTGCCGGCGCTGCGGGCGGTGCTGGTCGAGGCGGGCGTGACGGACCACGCGGTGGGCATCGACTACCGGACCCCGCTCGACGAGGCGGCGGCGGTGCTGCCCGGCGTGCCGCTGCAGGGCAACATCGACCCCGCGCTGCTCGCCGCGCCGTGGGACGTGCTGGAGGCGCACGTGCGCGACGTCGTGGCCCGCGGGCGCACGGCGCCGGGGCACGTGGTCAACCTGGGCCACGGCGTGCCGCCGGAGACGGACCCGACGGTGCTGACGCGCGTGGTCGAGCTGGTCCACTCGCTGTGAGCGGGGCCGGCGGCGGCGCGGCGGGCGGTCCCGGTGCCGCCGAGACGGTCGACGCCGTCGTCGTCGGGGCCGGGGTCGGCGGGCTCGTCGCCGCGCACACGCTGGCGGGGCGCGGGCTGCGCGTCGTCGTGCTCGAGGCGACCGACCGGGCGGGCGGACCGGTGCGCGGCGGCACGTTCCCGTCCCTGCCGCGCGTGCCGCTCGACCTCGGCGCCGAGTCGTTCGCCGTGCGCGGCGGGGCCGTGGAGGAGCTGGTCCGGGAGCTCGGCCTGACGGTCGAGGCGCCCGCCGGGCTGTCGGCCTGGGGCTGGGCCGCCGGGCACGCGTTCCCGCTGCCCGCTGCCGGGGTGCTCGGCATCCCGTCCCGCCCGTGGGCCGGCGACGTGCGCCGCGCGATCGGCGTGCCGGGGGTCCTGCGCGCCGCGCTCGACCGCGTGCTGCCCGCCCGGCTCGTCGACCCGACCGACCTCGGCACGCTCGTCCGGTCCCGCCTCGGGTGGCGGGTCGCCGACCGGCTGGTCACGCCTGTGGCGTCCGGGGTGCACTCGGCGCCGCTCGACCGGCTCGACGTCGCCGCCGTCGCACCCGGCCTGCTCGACGCGTACGCGCGGACGGGGTCGCTGAGCCGCGCCGTGGCGGC
>NZ_JABEMG010000132.1 GCF_013004695.1 Promicromonospora citrea | reverse complement strand
CGAGTCGCCGACCACCGACAGGGCGGCGGGGGCGCGCACGAGCTCGGCGAGGTCCCCGAGGCGGGGACGCCGTCGGGCGGGCCGCCCGACGGCGCCGTCGTGCTCGGCCCGGGGATCGGCGAGCGACGGCGTGCGCAGCGGCGGGTCGAACCGGGGACGGAACCGGGGGACGGAGCCGGCGGTCATGCGCCCGCCTGCGCGCTCGTGCGGCGCACCCAGTCCTCCAGGGCGACCGCCTGGGCGGCGGCGTCGTGCACGTCGGAGGACCACGGGTCCTTGAAGAAGAAGCCCAGCTCGGGGACGGGTCCGCTGACGCCCGCGGTGTGCGCGAGGGCGAGCAGGCGCGCGAGGTCGAGCACGAGGGGCGCCGCGAGCATCGAGTCGTGGGCGGTCCAGGTGGTCTGCAGCGTGATCCGCGACCCGAGGAAGCCCTCGACGTGCACGTGGTCCCACGCGACCTTGACGTCGCCCAGGTCGGGCACGTTGTCGATGTGCAGCGGTGTGGTCTCGCTGCCGGTCAGCGCGGTCAGGCCCCGGGTCTTGGTGGCGAGCTTGCTGCGCACGGCGTCGGGGTCGGCCAGCGTGGCGCCGTCGCCGCCGCCCAGCAGGTTGGTGCCGGACCAGGACAGCACCCGCAGCCCGCGCGCGGCGAAGGCCGGGGCGAGCACCGTGCGCAGCCAGGTCTGCCCGGTCTTGCCGTCCTGTCCCGCGACGGGGACGCCCCGCTCGCGTGCGAGCGCCGTGAGGGCGGGCAGGCCCATCCCGGCCGACGGCGTGAAGCACGCGTACGCGGCCCCCGCGAGCACCGCGGCGTACGCCGACACGGACGACGCCGGGAGCACGGCGCGGTCCGGGTCGGCGAGCGCGGCGAGCAGCGCGGCGGGGTCGTCGTGCTCGGGCAGGGGCGCCACGGGCGGCTCGGTCGAGGAGAGGTCGACGACGACGACCCGCGCCAGCCCGTTCCGGTCCCGGAAGGACGCGATGTCGGCGGCGAGGCGTTCGGCGACCTGCTGCTGGGACACCGCGTCCTCGTGGTCCGGCGCGTAGCCGGGGCGCACCTCGGCGTCGGCCTGCTCGAGGGCGTCGTGCGTGGCGGCGAGGAGGCGGGGCGGGATCATCCCCGTCTCGACGAGGTGCTCGGCCCGCTTGGTCATGGTGACGGCGGAGATGTCGTGGCCGCCCACCACGAGGTCGGCGAACTCGGGCAGGCCGGCGGACGCGAACGGCTCCCGCGCGGTGACGCAGCCCGTGGGCGGCGCCTGGCCGCCCGCGATCGCCGCCAGCCCCACCGTGGCGGTGGTGGCGACGGAGCCGCGGGCCCCGACGAACCAGATTCCTGTGCGTTCTGCGTGCTGGCGTGCAGAGGCGTCGTGCATCGTTGTGCTCCCCGGTCCGACGTCGTCGTCCCGAGCAACCTATCCGGACTTATGCCGATTAGCAAACAAAAGTTCAGGGTTGTTCGCACAAAGCGAGAATCCCGACACGGCGCCGGAAGCCGGGTCAGCCCAGCGGGATCTCGGCGTCGCGGGGCGGGACGGCGTCCAGCGACGGCAGGACCGCGTCCAGGTCGGCCGAGAGGGCCAGGTCGCCCGCGGCGACGTTCTGCTCCAGGTGCACCGCGTCGGCGGTGCCGGGGATGAGCAGCGTGCTCGGCGAGTGCCGCAGCAGCCACGCCAGCCCGACCTGCGACGGCGTGACCCCGAGCGTGGTGCTCGCCGCGAGCACGGCCGGCTCGTCGGTCACCTTCGGCATGCCGGGGAACGCGCCGCCGAGCGGGAAGAACGGTACCCAGGCGATCCCCTCGGCCTCGCACCGGCGCAGCAGCGCCTCGTCCGTGCGGGACACCAGGCTGTACGCGTTCTGCACGCACGCGATGCCGGCGGGCAGCGCCCGGCGCAGCACGTCCTCGGTCACGCTGCTGAGCCCGATCGCGCCGATCGTGCCCGCGTCGCGCAGGGCGGTCAGCACCGCGAGCTGGTCCTCGACGTCGACCACCTGGTCCCCCTCGGCGCGCAGGCCGGGCCCGGTGTCCAGGCGGCGCAGGTTCACCACGGGGAGCTGCTCGACGCCGAGGCTGCGCAGGTTGTCCTCGACGCTCGCCCGGATCTCCTCGGGCCGCTGCGCCGGGCGCAGCGGGATCGGCCCGTCCGGGTCGGGGTCGGCGCCCACCTTGGTGACCACCACGACGCCGTCCTCGGGCCGGAGGGCCTCACGGAGCAGGTCGTTGACGAAGCCGTCGCCGTAGAACTGCGCGGTGTCGACGTGGTCCACGCCGAGCTCGACGGCGCGGCGCAGGAGGGCGATCGCCGCGGCGCGGTCGCCCCGCAGCCGCTCGAGCTGCATGGCGCCGTACCCGACGCGGGAGACGCTGCGGCCGGCGAGCCGGCCGGTGGTGGGTGTGGTGCTGCTGGACGTCATGGGAAACGGTCCTCCGGTGGCGACGAATGAAAGCGGAGGGTCCTCCGCTCTGCTCACCGTAGCACAAGCGGAGGGTCCTCCGTTTCGACACCCGCGCGCGGCGCCGCTCAGCAGATGGTCAGGACTTCCGCGGGCCGCCGCCCTGTGGCACCATGACGCGCATGACTCGTCACGTCACCCCGAGCTCCACCCTGCGACAGGTGATCAACATTTCGTAGCGCGTCCGGCGAGAACCGCACCGGACGCGCAGACCTTCCACACCCTGGAGGGTCTTTTTTGTTGGCCTGACGCCCCTGCGGCGCGGCCGATTCGCCGAAGACATCGTTGGGAGCCCCGATGACCACCCCCTCGTTCCAGGTGTACGACACGACCCTGCGCGACGGCGCGCAGCAGGAGGGGATGAACCTCTCCGTGTCCGACAAGCTCGCCATCGCGGCGCTGCTCGACGAGCTCGGCGTCGGCTACATCGAGGGCGGCTGGCCGGGGGCGGTGCCCAAGGACACCGACTTCTTCGCCCGGGCCGCGTCCGAGCTCACCCTGAAGAACGCGGTGCTCGCCGCGTTCGGCGCGACCCGCCGCGCGGGCGTCCGTGCCGGCGACGACCCGCAGGTGCGCGCCCTCCTGGACGCCGCGACGCCCGTGGTGACCCTCGTGGCGAAGTCCGACGTGCGGCACGTCGAGCGCGCGCTGCGCACCACGCGCGAGGAGAACCTGGCGATGATCGGCGACACGGTCGCGTTCCTCGTGGGGGAGGGGCGGCGCGTGGTGCTCGACGCCGAGCACTTCTTCGACGGCTACCGGTACGACGCCGCCTACGCGACGAGCGCCGTCGTCACCGCGTTCGAGGCGGGCGCCGAGGTGGTCACGCTGTGCGACACCAACGGCGGCATGCTGCCGACGTGGGTCGGCGAGATCGTGCGGGAGCTGCGGGCGGACCCCGCCGTCGGACCGGACCGGGTGCTGGGCGTGCACGCCCACAACGACAGCGGGTGCGCGGTGGCGAACTCGCTGGCCGCCGTCGAGGCGGGCGCGACCCACGTGCAGGGCACGGTCAACGGGTACGGCGAGCGCACCGGCAACGCCGACCTGGTCACGGTCGTGGCCAACCTCGAGCTCAAGGCCGGCATGTCCCTCCTGGCCGACGGCGGACTGCGCGAGGCCACCCGCATCGCGCACGCCGTCAGCGAGATCACGAACATCTCGCCGTTCGCGCGCCAGCCGTACGTCGGCGCGAGCGCGTTCGCCCACAAGGGTGGCCTGCACGCCAGCGCCATCCGCGTGGACCCCGACATGTACCAGCACACCGACCCCACGCTCGTGGGCAACGACATGCGGATGCTGGTCTCGGACATGGCGGGCCGCGCGTCGGTCGAGCTGAAGGGCCGCGAGCTGGGCTTCGACCTCGCGGGCCAGGGCGAGCTGCTGTCGCGCGTGACGAACCGCGTCAAGGACGACGAGGCCGCCGGCTACACCTACGAGGCGGCCGACGCGTCCTTCGAGCTGCTGCTGCGCTCCGAGCTGGGGCAGCGGCCGGAGTACTTCACCGTCGAGTCGTGGCGCACCATCATCGAGACGGTGCCCGCGGGCGCCGCGCCGCCGTCGGTCCACGCGCCCGACGCCGACGCCGTCGCCGAGGCGACCGTCAAGCTCTGGGCGGGCGGGGAGCGGATCGTGACGACGGGGGAGGGCAACGGCCCCGTCAACGCGCTCGACCAGGCGCTGCGCACGGCGCTGTCGCGGGTCTACCCGGAGCTCGACCGGTTCGAGCTCATCGACTTCAAGGTCCGCATCCTCGACACCGAGCTCGGCACGGACGCGATCACGCGCGTGCTCATCGACACGAGCGACGGCGGACGGTCGTGGTCGACCGTCGGCGTCGGCCCGAACGTGGTGGAGGCCGCGTGGGAGGCGGTGACGGAGGCGTACGTCTACGGCCTGCTCACCGCGGGCGTCGAGCCGCGGGTCTGACCCCGGGCACGCGCGAGGCGCCCGTCCGGACCTCCGGAGCGGGCGCCTCGTGTGCGACGTGCGGCGGGTGCGAGCGGCTCAGGCGGTCGCCGTGCCGTCCAGCCGCGCGGCGCTGCTGGCCAGCTTGAGCAGGTGCGGGTCGCGCACCGCCTCGTAGGTGGCGCGGATCGCGGCCGACGAGCGGTCGTAGGTGCGCTGCGCGACGCGGACGAACAGGTAGTCCACGACCGTGAGCTGCGCGATGCGGCTCGACATCGCGCCGACGCGGAACTTGGTCTCGCGCGCGGTGGTCGCCAGCACGACGTCGGACACCATGCCGATCGCGGCGTCGGGGAAGTTCGTGATGGCCGCGGTGAGGGCGCCGCGCTTGCGCGCGATCTCCAGGGCCTGGTTCGTCTCGCGTGTCTGGCCGGAGTGGGAGACGCCGATGGCGACGTGGCCCGGCTCGAGCAGCGCCGAGGAGGCGAGCTGCTGGTGCGGGTCGGGCGAGCTGAACACGAACACGCCGATGCGCTGCAGCTTCATCGCGAGGTCGGACGCCGCGAGGTTCGACGAGCCCACGCCGTAGACGTCGACGCGCTTGGCCTCGGAGATCGCGGTCGCCACGCGCTCGATCGCGTCCGTGTCGATCATGCGGGCCGTCTCCTCGATGGTCCGCGCCTCGTGGAACGCGATCTTGGAGACGACGGCCTCGATGTCGTCGGTCTGGTTGATCTCACCCTCGGCGATGCCCGACCGCTCCATCTCGACCTCGCGGCGGCTGGTCGCCTGCGCCAGGTCGATGCGGAACTCCGGGTACCCGGCGTAACCGACGGCGCGGCAGAAGCGGACGACCGTCGCCTGCGACGTGTCGGCGTGCCCGGCGAGCTCGGTGATGGTCGACGCGACGACCGTGTTCGGGTCGTCGAGGACCGTCTGCGCGACTCTGGCCTCCGCGGGTCGCAGCGTCGGCAGCGCGCGCCGGAGTCGGACGAGAACGTCACCTGTCATCGCATCTCCCGGGGTTCGGGTGGTAGGCCTAGGGCTCGGAACATACACCCGTACCGGGGATTCGGGCACAACAGGGTGTGAAGGGTTGCGTGAGACAGTCTGCCGACGCGTCGGCGGTCACTGCAGGTCGTCGCCCGGCAGCTCGGTCGCCGACAGCTCGGCGGTGAGCAGGTCGTTGGCGTTCGCGTCCTCCGCGGCCTCGCCGCTCGTGTGGTGACCGTCGACGCGGACCGTCAGCCACGGGCGGAAGCCGCCCACGGACTGGGGCGTGTCGCGCAGGCGGCGGGCCAGGTGCAGCGCACCGTCGAGCGGCGTGCCGCCGCTGGGCACGAGCGAGACGTCCGGCCGGTCCTCCGAGAGGTGCTTGGTGAGCGACACCGTCAGCGGCGACTCCTCCTGCACCAGACGGCCGGTGGTCGAGGCGAGCGGCGGGATGCCGCGGCCGAGCGCGCTGGACAGCGTGTCGGCGAGGTGCCTGCCGGCCTCCTCGAGGATGCGGATCGAGACCGCGTCGCCCTCGGCCGCCGCGATGATGACCTCCGGCGCCATCGAGGCGAGCTGCCGTGCGCGCTGGGTGTTCTTGTAGAACTGGTTGGGCCAGCTCTCGATGAGACCGAACTTTGCGACCGCGGCGTCGAGCAGGCGCTTGGAGCCGCCACGGCTCGCGCCGTCGTGGTAGCGACCGGCCGCACGCAGCGCCTCGCCGCCGACCCAGACACCCGCACCGAGGTCACCGAGCAGGTGGCCCCAGCCGTCCGCGCGCCGCCAGCGGCTCACGCCGTCGTACCCGAAGGCGACCGCGCCCGTGCCGACCGACAGGACCGCGCCCGCCCGGCCGCGCAGCGCGCCGAGGTGGGCGGTGAGCGCGTCACCCGCGACGGCGGTGCGGTTGGTGCGCAGCTCGCGGGCGAGGATGTCGTGCACCTCGGTCGGCTTCTCGACGAGCGAGGTCAGGCCGGTGATGCCGACGGCGGCCGACGCGACGGGAGCCGTGCTGCCGTCGCTCATGCCGTGCACGCCCATGCGGGCGGCCCAGGCGTTGAAGGACTGGCACAGGGAGGCGACCACCGCGGGGGCGTCGCTGCCCCGGTGGTTCACCTTGACGGCGCGGCCGTTCAGGCTGATGCGCTCGGGGTTCACGGAGTTGCCGAACTCTGCCACCAGGCGCGACCCGCTACCGCCTACGTCGAGTGCGACGACCCAGGCGTCGACCGCCGGTTCCTCAATACCCAGTGCGAGTTCGGACACCAGGTCATTCTGACACGAAACCAGCCCAAGGATGTCTAAAGAGAGGAGGAAATTATGGTCTGTTCTGCGGTGTCATTGCGCCAAAAGTCGGACGTGTGCCAGCGACTTCACCCGGTGTTCCGTGATGTGCCCGGCGCCGGAGGCCGCCTTCCGTACCCAAGGCGTGTCCGGCGCCGGACACCGCAGGCACCGTCGCCTACTGTGAACACGTGCGTGGAGAGTACAAGGTTCCATCGGGAAAGCTGGTTCGTGTCGAGACCGGTGTGGCCGCGGGGCGGCTGACCGGCACCCGGGTGAGCGGGGACTTCTTCCTCGAGCCCGACGAGGCGCTGGAGGCCATGGGGGACGCGCTCGACGGCATGCGTGCCGACGCGTCCAAGGCCCAGCTCGCCGAGGCCGTGCGCGGCGCTCTCGCCGGTGCGACGGCCGTCGGGTTCGACGCCGACGCCGTGGCGGTGGCGACCCGCCGGGCGCTCGGCCACGCGACGGGCTGGGAGGACCACGAGTTCCAGGTGATCCGCACCCCCGCCGTCTCGCCGCTGCTGAACGTCGCGCTCGACCAGGTGCTCACCGAGGAGCTCGGCGCGGGCCGCCGCGGGCCCACCCTCCGGTTCTGGGAGTGGGACGAGTCCGCGGTCATCATCGGGTCGTTCCAGTCGCTGCGCAACGAGGTCGACACCGAGGGTGCCGCGCGGCACGGCGCCCGCGTGATCCGGCGGATCTCCGGGGGCGGCGCCATGTTCATGGAGCCGGGCAACACCATCTCGTACTCGCTGTACGTGCCGGGCTCGCTGGTCGACGGGCTGAGCTTCGAGCGCTCGTACGCGTTCCTCGACGACTGGGTGATCGGCGCCCTGCACGGGCTCGGCATCGACGCGAGCTACGTGCCCCTCAACGACATCGCCTCGCCGGCGGGCAAGATCGCGGGCGCCGCCCAGAAGCGCCTGGCGGGGGGCGCCGTGCTGCACCACGCGACCATGGCCTACGACATGGACGCCGACAAGATGACCGACGTGCTGCGGATCGGTCGTGAGAAGCTCAGCGACAAGGGCACACGCAGCGCCAACAAGCGCGTCGACCCGCTGCGCTCGCAGACCGGGCTCGGCCGGGCCGAGGTGATCGACGCGCTCGAGGCGGCGTTCCGCGCCCGGCACCGGACGGTGACGGGGGAGATCACGCAGCGCGAGTGGGACCTGGCCGCCGGGCTCGTCGAGTCCAAGTTCGGCACCCCGGAATGGACCGCACGGGTGCCGTGACGGTGCCGTGGCGAGGCCGGGCGACCGGCATGTCATGATGGGCAATCACGGTTTGGTAACACCCCTAGCAGATACCAGGCCGCGTCAGTAATCTCCACGCAATGCCGCGTATTGGGAAGTTCATTTCTTAGAAATACCCTCTGGCTACTCTCGCGGCACCGAGCGAAAGGAAGCCGAACGATGAATCGAACGATGCGGCGGTCCGTCGCCGCGACCGCGGGAGCCGTGGCCCTCGCGGCCTCGGTCGCGGCGTGCGGCAGCGGCGGCGGGGGCGGCGACGAGAGCGCCGACAGCCTCAGCGTCTGGATCATGCAGGGCACCAACCCGGACGCGGACGCGTTCTTCGACGAGGTCGCCACGGCGTTCGAGGAGGAGACCGGCGCGACGCTCGACGTCGAGTTCGTCGAGTGGGGCGACGCCCACGACCGGTTCGTCACCTCCATCGCGGGCGGCACCACGCCGGACGTCGCCGAGACCGGCACCACGTGGACCCCCGAGTTCGCGGACGCCGGCGCGCTGGCACCGCTCGACGAGTACGTGTCCGGCGCCGGGGTCTCCGACGACCTCGTCGAGGGCCTGGTCGAGGCGGGCACCTACGACGAGCAGCTCTACGGCATGCCCTGGTACGCCGGCGTGCGCTCGCTCGTCTACAACACGGAGATGTTCGAGCAGGCCGGCGTCGAGGCGCCCACCACGTGGGACGAGCTCGAGGACGCGGCGGCCGCGCTCAAGCAGGAGTTCCCCGACAAGATCGCCGTGGCCGTGCCCGGCGACGCCGAGTTCACCGTGTACCCCTGGGTCTGGGGCGCGGACGGCGAGGTCGCCACGCTCGAGGGCGACACGTGGACCTCGCACCTCGACAGCCCGGAGTCGCAGGAGGGCATCGAGTTCTGGACGGGCCTGGCCACCGAGGGCGGCTACTCGTCGCAGGGTGCCACGACGTGGCGCGAGACCGACGTGCTCGACGCGTTCGCGGCCGGCGACGTCGGCATGGCCGTGATGGGCTCCTGGACGCCCGGCGCCATCGTCGAGGCCAACGCGGACATGGAGGGCAAGTTCGCCGCCGTGCCGATCCCCGGCCAGGACGGCGGCATCGCCCCGTCCGTGCTCGGCGGCTCGCACCTGAGCATGTTCGAGACGGCGCAGGACAAGGACCTGGCCTGGACGTTCCTCGAGATGATGACGACGGGCGAGTTCGCGCAGCAGTGGGCCGAGCAGTCCGGGTACTTCCCGGGCCAGGTGTCGCTCCTGGACGAGACGCTGGCGAGCACCGACCCGCTGGTGGCGCCGTTCGCCGAGCAGTTCGTCGACGGCGGCGCGTCCGTCCCGGCGGCGCCGACCTACGGCGCGGTGCAGGCCAAGCTCACGACGAGCACGATGATGCAGTCGATCCTCTCCGGTGAGCAGGACGTCGCCACGGCGTCGGCCGCGGCGGCCGAGGAGATGACGAACATCCTGAACGGCGCTGGATGACCGCGCAGGCACCACCCACGCCGCGGTCGTCCGGCCCGGCCCCCGCGGGGGCCGGCCGGGCGGCCGTCGGCTGGTCGGGCGGCTGGTCGAGCAGGGCCAGGGCCGCCGCCGCGCGGCCCTGGCTGCTGCTGGCCCCCGCTCTCCTCGTCCTCGCGGTCCTGCTGCTGTGGCCGCTCGTGCGGGTGTTCCTCTTCTCGCTCCAGGACTACGGCCTGCGCGAGATCACGACGGGCGAGGCGAACTGGATCGGCCTGCGCAACTACGGCGAGATCCTCACGGCGCCCGAGCTGTGGACCGTCGTGCTGCCCAACACGGTCGGGTTCGCCGTCCTGTCGGTGGCGGGCACCGTCGTGTTCGGCACGGCCGTCGCGGTGCTGCTGGCCTCGCTCGGGCCGTTCTGGCGCACCGTGACCTCCAGCGCGATCATGGCGGCCTGGGCGATGCCCGCCGTCACCGGCACGTACGTGTGGGTGTGGATCTTCGACGCCGACCGCGGCGTCTTCAACGACACCCTGATGAACCTCGGCCTGCTGGACGACCCCACGAACTGGTTCACGAACCGGTGGACCTTCTACGCCATCGTGCTGCTCAACGTGATCCACCACGGCTTCCCGTTCGTCGCGGTCACGGTGCTCGCGGGCCTGCTCGGCGTCCCGAAGGAGATGCTCGAGGCCGCGGAGATGGACGGCGCCGGCGCGTTCCGGCGGTTCTTCTCCATCGTCGTGCCGCAGCTGCGGCAGGTGTTCGCCGTCGTGATCATCCTGTCGACCATCTGGGACTTCAAGGTGTTCGCGCAGGTGTACCTCATGCCGGGCGGCGCGGGATCGAATCGATCGGTGCTGAACCTCGGCGTGTGGTCGTACGTCGAGTCGTTCGGGCAGAACCGGTACGGGTTCGGCTCCGCGATCGCGGTGCTGCTCACCCTCCTGCTGCTGGCGATCACCGCCGTCTACGTCCGCACCGTGCTGGCCGAGGAGGAACGATGAGCGCGCGACGGTCGACCGCGCGGCAGGTCACCAAGGGCGTGCTGGTCGCGCTGCTGCTCGTGTTCACGCTGTTCCCCGTGTACTGGATGCTGAACAGCTCCCTGGACGCGCAGGCCGGGCACACCAGCAGCTTCTGGCCGGCCGAGCCCACGCTCGAGCACTACTCGTTCGTGCTCACCGAGGGCGGGTTCGGCGGGTTCCTGCGCAACTCGCTGGTCGTGGCCCTCGCGACGGTGCTGGTCTCCGCGGTGCTCGCGCTGCTCGCCTCCGTCGCGGTGGCGCGGTTCCGGTTCCGGATGCGCACGCAGATCCTCATGCTCGTGCTGATCGTGCAGATGGTCCCGCTCGAGGCGCTGGTCATCCCGCTGTTCGTCCAGGTGCGTGACCTGCAGCTGCTCGGGACGCTGCTCGGGCTGGTGGTGGTGTACGTCGCGCTCGCGCTGCCGTTCGGCATCTGGATGCTGCGCGGGTTCGTCGCCGCCGTGCCCGTCGAGCTGGAGGAGGCCGCCTACCTCGACGGGGCCACCTGGGGCCGGATGTTCCGGTCCGTGCTGCTGCCGCTGGTGGCGCCCGGCCTGGTCGCCACGAGCATCTTCAGCTTCATCACGGCGTGGAACGAGTTCATCTTCGCCATGACGATGCTCGGCGGCGCCACCGAGAGCTACACCGTGGCCATCGGTCTGCGCTCGTTCTTCGGCGTCCACTCCAACGACTGGGGCGCCATCATGGCGGCCTCCACGATCATCACGGTGCCCGTGATGATCTTCTTCATCCTGGTCCAGCGCCGCCTCGCCTCCGGACTGACCTCCGGTGCGGTGAAGGCATGAGCCGCCCGTGAGCGACGAGCGCACCGTCCGCGCGGTCAACGGCGTCCTGCTGCCGGGCTTCGAGGCCTCGGGCACCGAGGTCCCCGCCTGGCTGGCCGACGCCGCACGGGCGGGCCTCGCCGGGGTCGTCTACTTCGCGCGCAACACGCCCGACGTCGCGACCACGGCCGAGCTCTCCGCCGCGCTGCACGGGATCGCGCCCGACCTCCTCGTCACGGTCGACGAGGAGGGCGGCGACGTGTCACGGCTCGAGGCCGTGACCGGCTCGTCCCTGCCCGGCGCCGCCGCGCTCGGCGCCCACCCGGGCGGGCCCGCCGTCAGCCTCGACGCCGGGCGCGCGCTCGGCAGGCTGCTCGCCGCGACCGGCGTCGACCTGCTGCTCGGGCCCGTGCTCGACGTCGTCTCCGAGCCCGACAACCCCGTGGTCGGCGTCCGGGCCTTCGGCACGACGGCGGACGTCGTCGCGCGGCACGGTGTCGCGTTCGCGCGCGGCGTGCGCAGCGCGGGCGTCGGCGTGTGCGGCAAGCACTTCCCCGGCCACGGGGCCACCACGGTGGACTCCCACGTGGGACTCCCCGTGGTCGACGCGCCGCTCGACGTCGTCCGGGCGCGGGACCTCGCGCCGTTCGCGCACGGGCTGCACCCCGACGGCGCGGCGCCCGACGACCCGTCGCGGCTCGACGCCGTGATGACCGCCCACGTGGTCTACCCCGCGATCGGACCCGCGCCGGCGTCCGTCGAGCCCGCCGCCACGCGGCTGCTGCGCGAGCTCGGCCACGCGGGCCCGATCGTCACCGACGCCCTCGACATGGGCGCGCTGCGGCGGCTCACCGGCTCGGTGGGGGAGGCCGCCGTGCTCGCCGTCGAGGCCGGCGCCGACCTGCTGTGCCTCGGGCTCGACCCCGCGCTCTACGCCGAGGCGTACAGCGCGCTGGTGGCGGCCGTGGGCGCAGGGCGACTGACCCTCGAGCGCCTCGAGGAGTCGGGCGCGCGCACGCGGGCCCTGGTGGCCGGCGTCCGCGACCGGCGCGCGGCGGCGGGCGAGCCCACGGGGCCGGACGCGGCCGTCGTCGCGCTCGAGGACCTGGCCGACCTCGGGGCCGCGATCGCCGAC
>NZ_JABEMG010000131.1 GCF_013004695.1 Promicromonospora citrea | reverse complement strand
ACCTCCCCCGTCGGCCCGACGACCGCCGCCCGGGTCTTCGTGCCCCCGATGTCGACGCCGACGGTCGCCCGGCCGTCCCCCGGCGCGGTCATCCGACCGCACCTGCGGCCAGCCGGTGCCGGGCCTCGCGCCGGGCACGCTGCCGTGCCGGGTCCGGCGCGGGCACCGACGCGAGCAGCTCGGCCGTGTACAGCTCGCGGGGCGCGGCGAACACCTGCGCCGTCGGCCCGCTCTCGACGAGGCGGCCGGACCGGAGCACGGCCACGCGGTCCGTCAGCTCGTGCACCACGCCCAGGTCGTGGCTGATGAACAGGCAGCCGAAGCCCAGCTCCGCGTGCAGGTCGCGCAGCAGGTCGAGCACCTCGGCCTGCACCGACACGTCGAGCGCGCTCGTGGGCTCGTCGGCCACGAGCAGGCGCGGCCGGAGCGCCAGGGCGCGGGCGAGCCCGATCCGCTGTCGCTGCCCGCCGGAGAACTCGTGCGGGTAGCGCTGCTCGGCGCCCGCGGGCAGCCGCACGGCGTCGAGCAGCTCGCGGACCCGGGCGCGGCGCTCGGCCGCCGTCGTCCTGCGGCCGTCACGGCCGTGGACGACCAGCGGCTCCGCGACCGACTCCCCGACGGTCCGGCGCGGGTCGAGCGAGGCGCCCGGGTCCTGGAAGACGACACCGACGTCGGCCAGGAGGCGCCGCCGCGCCCGGCCCCGGGCCCGGGCCACGGACGCGCCGAGCAGCAGCACCTCGCCCTCGGACGGCGCGAGCAGGCCGAGGCACGCGCGCCCCGCCGTCGACTTGCCGGAGCCCGACTCGCCGACGAGGCCCAGCACCTCGCCGGCGTGCACGGTGAGGTCGAGCCGCTCGACGGCGCGCACGCGCCTGCCCTGCACCCGGTAGTCGAGGCTGACGCCACGCAGGTCGAGCACGGTCTCCCGGCCGTCGGCGGGCGGTCCCGGGTCGGGAGCCGCGCCGGCACCGGCTTCCCGGACGACCGCGCTCGCGGGCGGCGCCGCAGGCACCGCGGCCAGCAGCCGCCGCGTGTACGCGTGGTCGGGCGCCCCGAGCACGCGCGCGACCGGCCCGTGCTCGACCACCCGGCCGTCGCGCATGACGGCCACCTCGTCGGCCAGGTCGGCGACCACCCCCATGTTGTGCGTGACCAGCAGCAGCGCCGTCCCGCGCTGGGCCACCAGGTCACGCAGCAGGTCGAGGATGCCCGCCTGCACCGTGACGTCGAGCGCCGTCGTCGGCTCGTCGGCGACGATCAGGTCCGGCTCGCACGCGAGCGCCACGGCGATGACGACCCGCTGCCGCTGCCCGCCCGAGAGCTCGTGCGGGTACTGCCGCGCACGGCGCTCCGGGTCGGGGATGCCGACCGAGCCCAGCAGCTCGACGGCCCGCTCGTGCGCGACGGGCCGCGGGACGCGCTCGTGGTTGAGCACGGCCTCGGCGACCTGGTCGCCCAGCGTCATCGTGGGGTTGAGCGCCGTCATCGGCTCCTGGAACACCATGGAGACCACGCGGCCACGCAGGTCGACGAGCTGCCGCTCGGGCGTCGTGACGACGTCGTGCACCACGGCGCCGTCGGTCAGCTCGACCGTGCCCGTGACGCGCGCCGTCGACGGCAGGAGGCCGAGCGCCGAGAGCGAGGTGACGCTCTTGCCCGACCCGGACTCGCCGACGAGTGCGACCACCCGGCCGCGCCGCACCTCCAGGTCGACGCCGCGGACGGCCTCGACCTCGCCGGACGCGCTCGCGAAGGTGACCCGGAGGTCCTGGACGCGAAGCACCACGTCATCCACCACGTCGTCCACCACGTCGTCCACCGCACCGCCGCTCATGCCGCCCTCCCCCGTACGTCCACGACGTCCCGCAGCCCGTCGCCCACGAAGTTCAGGGCGCACACCACGAGTACGATCGCCAGGCCCGGCGGCAGGATGAGCCACCACGCGCCCTGGTAGATGAAGCTGATGCCGTCGTTGAGCATCGCGCCCCAGTCGGTCGTGGGCGGCTGCACGCCCATGCCGAGGAAGCTGATGTAGGCGACCAGCAGGATGGCGTCGGCCACCTGGAAGGTCGCGTTGACCACCACCGTGCCGACGGTGTTCGGGATGACGTGCGCGAAGACCGTGCGCCGGTGCGTCGCGCCCATCGCCCGCGCCGCCACGACGTAGTCGCGCGTGCGCACCGACAGGGCCTCCGCGCGGATCAGCCGGGCCGGGACGAGCCAGGACACGAGGCCCAGCACGACGATCATCATGCCGACCGTCGGCCGCACGATCGTGGACAGCACGAGCAGGAGGAAGATCGCCGGGATCGCGATGCCGGCGTCGACCACGCGCATCATCACGGCGTCCACCACGCCGCCCACGTACCCGGCCACCGCGCCCCACACCGTGCCGACGACCGTGGCCAGCGCGCCGGCGAGCACGCCGACCAGCAGCGAGACCCGGCCGGCGACCATGAGCCGGCCGAGGTTGTCGTAGCCGAGCGCGTCGGTGCCGAGCGGGTGCCCGTCCGCGCCGGGCGGCAGGTTGGCCGACGCGAGGTCGGTCGTCACCTGGTCGGTCGGGTACACGAGCGGTCCGAGCACGGCGAACAGCACGAGCAGCGCGAGCACGACGGCGCCCGCCACGGCCAGCCGGTTGGCGGCGAACCGCCGCAGCCCGGCCCTCACCGCAGCCCTCCCCGGGTGCGCGGGTCCAGGAGGGCCTGGACCAGGTCGGCGAGCAGCGAGCCGACGACGGTCGCCACCGAGATGACGAGCACGCAGCCGAGCAGCACCGGGAAGTCGCTGCTCTGCGCGGCGCTCCAGAACAGCAGGCCCATGCCCGGGTAGTTGAACAGCTGCTCGACCACGAGCGCGCCGCCGAACATGACCGGCAGGTAGTACCCGAGCATCGCCACCACGGGCGTGAGCGAGTTGCGCAGCACGTGCCGCAGCACCACGCGCCGGTACGCGGTGCCCTTGGCGCGCGCGGTGCGCACGTAGTCCTCGGCGAGGTTGTCGAGCGTCGCCGAGCGCATGTACCGGCTGAACGTCGCCACGATCGGCACCGCGCCGGTGAGCACGGGCAGCACGAGCCCGGCCGGCTGCGCCAGCACCTCGGCGACGCCGCTGCCCTGCGGCGCTGCCGCGGGCAGCAGCCCGGCGGTCTGGCTGAGCAGCAGGATGAGGAGCATGCCCAGGAAGAAGGTCGGGGTGGAGTAGGCGACGATCGCGAGCGCCGAGAGCCAGTAGTCGACGGCGCGGTTGCGACGCACCGCCTGGTAGACGCCGATCGGCACGGCGAGCAGCACGGCCACCACGAGCGAGAGGCCGGTCAGCAGCAGCGTCTTGGGCAGGCGCACGCCGATGGCGTCCGCCACGGACTGGTTGAGCAGGTACGACTCACCGAGGTCGCCCGTGACCGTGCGGCCGAGGAACGCGAGGTACTGGAGCACGACGGGCTGGTCGAGACCGTTGGCGGCCTCGAACGCCGCGATCTGCTCGGGGGTCGCCTGCTGGCCGAGCACGCCGCGCGCGGGACCGCCGGGCAGGGCGTGCAGCAGCGCGAACACGATGACGCTGACGAGGAGGACGACGGCGAGGGACTGGAGCACGCGGCGGAACAGGTAGCGGCCGAAGCCGCCGCGTGCCGTCCGGACGGACGGTGACGCGGCGGCGTCGGCCCCGCCCGCGGCGGGGATGGCCGTGGTCATGTCAGCCGGCCCAGCTCCAGCGCTGCGGGTGGAAGCTGGCGAGGGGGTCCTGCGTGGTGCCCTCCAGCCCCTCCTTGATGACGGACACCTGGTAGACCGGGTTGGGCAGCCACATCACCGGCAGGTTCTCCGCGCCGAACGCCGAGTATTCCTGCATGGCCGACGGGTCGGTGCTCTCGGTGGAGTCGTGCATGAGCTCGTCGAAGGTCTCGTCGGAGTACGAGCCGAAGTTCGACGCCGCCCCCGTGCCGAAGACCCGCTCACCGCTCGGGTAGCCGCCGAAGTACCAGCTGCCCGCCGTGCCGAAGAACGGCAGCTCCCAGTCGCACTCGGGCTGGTCGGCCTCGCACGGCGCGATCGAGGAGAGCACGGTGTTCAGCGGCGCGCTCTCGATGGTGACGCCGACGCCCGCCTGCTCCATGGTCGACTTGATCTCGGCGAACATGTTGTCGGTCTCGGCCGAGCCGCTCTGGGACAGGATCGTGATCGCGAGCCGCTGCCCCTTCTCGACACCCTCGCCGCACTGGCCGTCGCCCGTCCCGGGGTCGGTGCACTCGAGCACGCCGTCGTCACCGGGGGTCCAGCCGTGGTCGGTGAGCAGCGTCGTGGCGGCCTCGGGGTCGAACGGGTAGGGGTTGTCCTTCTGCTCGTCCGAGAGGAAGTCGCTCTCCGGGTTCTGCGGCACGGGCCCGTAGCCGGGCAGCGCGGCGCCCTTCCAGATCACCTCGGAGATCTGCTCCTGGTCGACGAGGTGCTGCAGCGCCTGGCGCACGTAGAGCTGGCGGTAGACCGGGCCCAGCTCGGGGTGGTTGAAGTTGTATGGCAGGTACGTGATCGACCAGCCCGCCCACGGCTCCACGCGGTAGCCGAGGTTCTCGTACTGCTCGGGCGCGTCCAGGCCGGTGGTCGGGATGTACCCGTAGTCGACGGCGCCCGACCGCACGGCGTTCACCTCCGCCTCGCTGGACGTGTACGGCAGCAGGTTCACGGTCTCGATCGAGGCGGCGTCGTCGCCGTCGTACGTCTCGTTGCGCGTGAGCTCGACCTGGCCCGAGTCGGTGAAGCCGGTGAGCGCGTAAGGCCCGTTGATCGTCTGCCACAGCGGGTTGTCCGCGTAGGTCGCGAGGTCCTCGCCCTCGCCGACGAGGTAGTCGAAGATCGCCCGCGCGCCCTCCTCGGTCTCGGCCAGCGCGGGGTCGGCCTCCTCGTCGTCGGCCGTCTTCGCCCACGCGTGGGCGGGCATCGGCACGACGAGCGTCAGCTGCGAGGCCTGGAGCCACTCGGGGTTGTAGACCTTGTCGAAGGTGAGCTCGACGGTCCTGTCGTCGGGCGTCGCGACGTCGGTGACGTTGTCGGGCATGCGGCCGGCGGAGTAGCTGGCCCAGACGTCGGTGCTCGCGCGGACCACGTCGAACCAGAACTTCACGTCGGCCGAGGTGACGGGCTCGCCGTCGCTCCAGGTGCGGTCGTCGAGCGTGATGGTCACGGTGCGGCCGTCGTCGGAGAAGGTGATCTCGTCGGCGAGGTCGGCGTCGGCGACGCGCCCCACCTCGCCCTCGGAGCCGTCGTAGGCGACCAGCGGCTCCCACAGCGTGCGGATGATCGCGGAGTTGTGGGTCGCGAGCTTGCCCGCGATGCCGAGCGGCACGATCCAGTTCGGCGTCGCGTTGGCGGGCAGCGCGTAGCTGACGTCGGTGCGGGCGGCTGACTCGTCCGCGCCGGAGGAGGTCGAGCATCCGGCGAGGAGGGCGACGGCGGCGGCCGCGCCCACGGCCAGCCGTGCGGCCCGTCCGGCCTGCGTGGTGCGCATCTGGGTCTCCTTGGGTCCGCGGCCGACGACGCCGGAGCGGGAGCGCCGGGCACTTGGTTCGCCAGCCGAATAATGGAGCACCGTAGACGGAGGAAGTTTCCCTGATCCATGCCGAAGCAGTAACAACACTGTTAATTCGCCCGCGAAATAAGGCCGCTCTGCCCGATCCGGCCCGGGCCGTGGTGCACACTCGACCCTGAACTTGTTCCGTCTCGTGAACAAACCTGCCCCAGGAGGAGGCCCGTGGCCCAGCCCGCGCGTCCCCGGGTGTCGGCGGCACGGCTCGAGCGCGAGATCCTCGTGCTGGTGTCGAGCGGCCGTGCCCGGTCCCGCAAGGAGATCGCCGACTCGCTCGGCCTCGCACCGTCCACCGTCTCGCAGCGCGTCCAGGCGCTGCTCGCCTCCGGGGCGCTCGAGGAGACGGGGCAGGGCGAGTCGAGCGGCGGCCGGCGCCCACGCGCGCTGCGTGTTCCCGGCAGCACCGGCTACCTCGGGGCCGTGGACCTCGGCGGCGCCCACGCCCGGATCGGCATCCTGCGCCACGGCGGCGAGCTCGCCGCGACCACCGAGATCCCGCTGGCCATCGCGGACGGCCCCGCCCCCGTGCTCGCCCGGGTCACGGAGGCGCTGCGCGAGCTGGCGGCGTCCGTCGAGCCGCCCGCGGGAGCCGGGTCGAAGGCGTCGGCACCCGGCCGCCTGCTCGGCGTCGGCATCTGCCTGCCCGGCCCGGTCGACGTCGCACGCCGCGCGCTCGACAGCCCGTCGCGCATGCCCGGCTGGTCCGGGTTCGACGTCGGCTCGTGGCTCGAGGACGCGCTCGGCGTGCCCGCCGTCGTCGAGAACGACGCCAACGCCATGGCCGTGGGCGAGCACTTCGGCCACGCGCGCCGCACGCGACACTCCGTCTCGGTCAAGGCGGGCACCGCGATCGGCGCGGGCATCCTCGTCGACGACCGCCTGTACCGCGGGGCGGGCGGCGCGGCGGGCGACATCACGCACACGCGCATCCCCGCGGCGGGCGACACCCCGTGCTCGTGCGGCAACCGCGGCTGCCTGGAGACCGTCGCCTCCGGCGCCGCGCTCGTGCGCCTGCTGCGCGAGCAGGGCCACGACGTCGCGGCGACGGCCGACGTGCTGGCCCTCGTCCGCGACGCCGAGCCCGTCGCGACCACGCTGGCCCGCACCGCCGGGCGCCACCTCGGCGCGGCGCTGTGCACGGTCGTCAACTTCTTCAACCCCGGCGCCGTCTACCTCGGCGGCGCGCTGTCCACGCTGGAGCCGTTCGTCTCGGCCATCCGCAGCCAGATCTACGAGGGCGCCCACCCGCTCATGACGCGTGACCTGGTCATCGCGCCGTCCGGGCTGGGCGCCGACGCCAACCTCGTCGGCGTCGGGCGGCTGCTCGAGGACACCCTCGTGCCGCACGCGTTCGCCGCCCCCGCCCCCGTCCAGGAAGGACCCCGATGACCACCTCCCGCCCGCGCGTCGCGATCGCCGGCATGTCGATCGAGTCCAGCACCTTCTCCCCGCACCGCTCCGGCTGGGAGGCGTTCACGCTGCGGCGCGGCGCCGAGCTCGTGGCGCACTACCCGTTCCTCGCCGACGGCGCTCCCCTGCGGGACGCCGCGGACTGGACCGGGGTGCTGCACGCCCGCTCGCTGCCCGGCGGCGCCGTGCCCGCCGACGTGTACGAGGCGGTGCGCGACGAGATCGTCGCCACGCTGCGGCAGCACCAGGCCGAGCACGGCCCGTACGACGGCCTGCTGCTCGACGTCCACGGCGCGATGACCGTCGTGGGCCGGGACAACGCCGAGGCCGACCTCGCGGCGGCGGTGCGGGACGCGGTCGGCCCCGGCACGCTGATCAGCACGACGATGGACCTGCACGGCAACGTGCCGCGCGAGCTCGCCGTGCTGAGCGACCTCATCACGTGCTACCGCATGGCACCGCACGAGGACGCGTGGGAGACCCGCGAGCGCGCGGCCGCCAACCTCCTGGAGCGGCTGCGCGGCGCCGGGGCGCCGAGGAAGGCGTGGCTGCAGGTCCCGGTGCTCCTCCCGGGCGAGAAGACGAGCACACGCATCGACCCGGCGGCCTCGATCTACGCCGACGTCGCGCGCGTCGCCGACCTGCCGGGCGTCGTCGACGCGGCGCTGTGGGTCGGGTACGCCTGGGCGGACGAGCCGAGCTGCCGCGCCGCCGTCGTCGTCACGGGTGACGACGAGGAGCTGATCGTCCGCGAGGCCGAGCGGCTCGGCCGCCGGTACTGGGACGCGCGCGACGACTTCGTGTTCGTGGCACCCGCTGCCCCGTACGACGAGTGCGTGGCGACGGCGCTCGCGAGCGCCGCGCAGCCGTACTTCCTGTCCGACTCGGGCGACAACCCGACAGCGGGCGGCGCGGGCGACGTCACGTGGACGCTCGCACGGCTCCTGCGGGAGCCGGCCTTCGCGGAGGGCGGCGGCAGCACCGCGATCTACGCGTCGCTCCCGGACGCCGACGCGGCGCGTGCGGTCGCGAAGGCCTTCGCCGAGCGCGGGCCGGGCGCGCCGATCGACGTCGAGGCGGGCGCCCGGGTGGACGACGGGCCGCACGGCCCGGTCCGGCTGCGCGGCGTCGTGGAGCACGCGAGCGAGGGCGACCCGGACGCGGGAATCACCACGGTCGTGCGGGTGGGCGGGCTGCGCGTGATCCTCACGGAACGCCGCAAGCCGTACCACCGGGAGGCGGACTTCACGGCGCTCGGCCTCGACCCGCGCGGCACCGACGTCGTGGTGGTCAAGATCGGCTATCTCGAGCCCGAGCTCTACGCCATGGCCGCCGACTGGATGCTCATGCTCACCCCGGGCGGCGTCGACCAGGACCTGCTCCGGCTGGGCCACCACCGCCTCGCGGCGCCGGTGCACCCCTTCCACGCGTTCGACGCCGAGCCGGAGCTCCGCGCCGAGCTCCTCTGACCGCCGGGTGCCGGAGCTCGGCCCTCCCGCCACAGGCGAGAGGACCGAGGTCCGGCACTCGGCGACGTGTCAGTCGGCGACCAGCGAGAAGAGGTCCTTCGGGTCCGTCGGCTCCGCGATGAGGTCGAGGTGGCCGAGCAGCTCCGGGGCGTTCTCCGTGACGTCCTGCAGCACGAACCGCAGCGTCGTCCAGTCCTCCAGGGCGAACCCGACCGAGTCCCAGACCACCAGCTCGTCCGCGCTGCGCCGGCCCGGGGCGGCGCCCGTGACGACCTGCCACAGCTCCGTCACCGGGAAGTCCGGTGCCTGGCGCTGGATCTCGCCCTCGATGCGGGTCTGCTCGGGCAGCTCGACGAACACGCTCGCGCGCGCCACGATCGCCGGGTCCAGCTCCGTCTTGCCCGGGCAGTCGCCGCCGATCGCGTTGACGAGCACGCCGCCCGTCACGTCGCCGTCGTGCAGCACCGTGGCGTTCTGCTTGTCGGCGGTGCACGTCGTGATGACGTCGGCGCCACGCACGGCGTCGGCCGCGTCGTCGGCGAGGACGACGTCGAAGCCGAGCGCCTTGGCGTGCCGCGCCAGCTTCTCCATGGCGTCGCGGTCGACGTCGAACACGCGCAGCGTCTCGATGCCGAGCTCGGCCCGCATGCCGAGCGCCTGGAACTCCGCCTGCGACCCGCACCCGACGAGCGCGAGGGTCCGCGCGTTCTCCGGCGCCAGGTACCGGGCGGCCAGGGCGGACGTCGCGGCGGTGCGCAGCGCGGTGAGCAGCGTCATCTCGGCGAGGAAGGTCGGGTAGCCGTTGTGCACCGACGCCAGCATCCCGACGGCCGTGACCGTCTGGTACCCCCGCGACGGGTTGAGCGGGTGCCCGTTGACCAGCTTGAAGCCGTACGTCTCGGCGTCGGAGGTCGGCATGAGCTCGATGACGCCCTCGGCCGAGTGCGACGCGATGCGCGGCCGCTTGTCGAGCTCGGGCCAGCGCGCGAAGTCGCGCTCCAGGGCGTCGGTGAGGGCGGCGATGGCGGCCTCGGGCCCCCGGCGGGCGACCCAGCGGCCGGTGGCGGCGACGTCGAGGTACGGGACGGTGGTCATCGGGTCTCCTCCGTGGTGCTCGCCGGGCGCAGCTCGAGGGTGCAGCACTTCACCGAGCCGCCGCCCTTGAAGATCTCGGACAGGTCGATGCCGACCGGTACGAAGCCGCGCTCCTTGAGCGCGTCGGCGTAGTCGCGGGCGCGGTCGCTGAGGAACACGTTCAGGCCGTCGGACACGACGTTGAGTCCGAGGACAGCGGCGTCGTCGGCGCCGACGAGGATCGCGTCCGGGTAGCGCTCCTCGAGCGTCGCGCGGGCGGCCGGGGTGAACGCGTCGGGGTGGTAGGCGATCACGGTCTCGCCGGAGACGGCGCCGTCGTCGAGCACCGACAGGGCCGTGTCCAGGTGGTAGTAGCGCGGGTCGACCAGCTCGAGCGGGACGAGCTCGATGCCCTGCTCCGCGAGCCCGAGGCGCGCGGCGACCTCGGCGTGCGCGGCGGGGGTGGTGCGGAAGCCGGTGCCGGCCAGCAGCGTGCTGCCCACGAGCAGGAGGTCGCCCTCGCCCTCCATGATCTCGGCCGTCTGGCCGAGCCGGCGGTAGGTGGGCTCGCCGTGCTCGGCGAACCACCGGTCGTACGCGACGCCCTCGGCGGCGCGCTGCGGGTACGTGAACGTGGCCGCGAGCGCCTTGCCGCCGACGACGATGCCGCCGTTGGCCGCGTAGACCATGTCGGGCAGGCCCGGCACGGGGTCGATCACGTCGACGCGGTGGCCGCGGGCCTCGTAGGCCGCACGGAGCGCCTCCCACTGGGCCAGGGCCTTCGCGGGGTCGACGGGCGACGACGGGTCCATCCAGGGGTTGATGGCGTAGACGACGTCGAAGTAGGTGGGCGGACACATGAGGTAGTGCCGCGGCGTCGCGGTGCGCTGAGTCGTGGTCTGCGTCATGGCGCGAGGCTACGAGTCGGCCGGTTCAGCCAGAACAGCGATCCGTTGCGTGTCCGGCCCTCGATTCTTGCGATATCGAGCGCAGGGATGAACGATTCGTTCATGGATGCCGTGAACCGGGCGATCGTCTCGGAGCTGCTCAAGGACGGTCGCGCCACCTACCACGAGGTCGGCAAGGCGGTCGGCCTCTCGGCGCCCGCGGTGAAGCGGCGCGTCGACCTCATGATGGCGCGCGGGGAGATCGCGGGCTTCACCGTGCGTGTCGACCCGCACGCGATGGGCTGGACGCTGGAGGGCTACGTCGAGATCTTCTGCTCGGGGATCGTCTCGCCGAAGGTGCTCGAGCGGGACTTCGCGCCGATCCCCGAGGTCGTGCGGGTCTCCACGGTGACGGGCGACGCGGACGCCATCGTGCACGTCATGGCCACGAGCATGGAGGAGATCGAGCGGACCGTCGAGCGCATCCGCACGGTCACCCACGTCGTCAAGACACGCACGGCCCTCGTGATGTCCCGCGTGGTGGACCGGCCCGGGGCGTGACGACGGTCCTACCTCGGCGGGCGCGATACGGCTTAGGCTGACCTAACCAGCTGGACACCAGCTCGATACCCGCTCGACCGTACGGCACACCGGAGGCGCCCGCGATGATCAGGATGACGGTGTCGGACGACGTCGCCGGCTGGCTCGACGTCCTCGGCCCGATCGCGTTCTACCTGGTGGTGTGGGGTCTGGTCTTCGTCGGGACGGCGTTCTTCGTCGGCGTGTTCATCCCGTTCCTCACCGGCGACGGCCTGCTGTTCGGGGCCGGGATCGTGGCGGGCAGCACCGACCGGATCGACATCTGGGTGCTCGCGATCGGCGTCGGCGTCGCGGCCGTCGCCGGCGACCAGGTCGCGTTCCTGCTCGGCCGCCGCTACGGGCGGCCGTACCTCGCCGCGCGCACGGGCCGCTGGGTGCAGGCCACCGTCGCGCGCACCGAGCGGTTCTACGAGCTGTTCGGCTGGTGGTCGGTCGTGATCGGGCGGTACATGCCGTGGGCGCGCGTGTTCGTGCCGGTGATCGCCGGGGTCGGCGGGATGTCGTACACGCGGTTCCTCACCGCGAACGTGTTCGGCGCGCTGAGCTGGGGCGTGCTCATCACCGTCATCGGGTACTTCGCGGCGTCCGACCCGGCTGTGCGACCGGTCGCGTACGTCGTCGCGGGCGTGGTCATCGCGGCGTCGGTCGTCGCGGGCGTCCGGGCCTGGCGGCACGACCGCGCCGGCCGGGCCGACCGCGCGGCCGCCTGACCCGACGGACCCGCCCGGAGCCCGGTCGGTCGATCAACAGCGCCCGCCGCGCGATCAAGCCGCGCGCCCGTTCGGCGCGGACGCTGGTGCCATGCCCATCCAGGACGTCTCCACCACCCCGTCGACAGGCACCGACCAGGCCCCCGCCCACCCGGCCCGCACCGCCGACGCCCGCGCCTGGGGCTCGGTCGTCACGCTCTCGTTCGGCATCGCCATGCTCGTCGCGAGCGAGTTCCTGCCCGCGAGCGTGCTGCCGGCGCTCGCCGCCGACGTCGGCGTCACCGAGGGCACCGCGGGCCTCGCGGTCGCCGCGACGGCCGTCGCGGGGGCGTTCACGGCGCCGAGCATCGCCGTGCTCCTGCCGCGCGCGGACCGGCGCAGGGTGCTGCTGGGCCTGCTCGCCGCCGCGACGGTGTCGAACCTCGCGGTCGCGGTGGCGCCGTCGTTCGCCGTGGTCCTCGTCGGGCGCTTGCTCCTCGGCGTCGCGATCGCCGGGTTCTGGTCGCTCGCGTTCGGCGCGGGCGTGCACGCGGCGCCCGGGCGGCAGCGGCTCGTCGCGTCGTCGCTGGCGTTCGGCACGAGCATCGCGACCGTCGCGGGCGTCCCGCTCGGCTCGGTGGTCGGCGACGCCGTCGGCTGGCGCGCGGCGTTCGGCGGCGCGGCC
>NZ_JABEMG010000130.1 GCF_013004695.1 Promicromonospora citrea | reverse complement strand
TCTTCCGATCTGCGTCCCGTCCGTGCCGGCGTCCCGGTCGGCGGCAGCGGCCGCCCCGGCGCCGAGCACGCCGACGGCCAGCAGCGCCGCCGCGCCCGCGGCGGTGAAGCGTGCGGATCTGTTCATCGTGGACCTCCTTCGTCGCCGGCGGGGCGGTCCCGCCGGGGTGTCCACGCTCCGTCACGCACCCGCGGCCCACAACGAGATGTGGCTGACGCCGAAGGCCGTCAGCCCGCGCCGAGCAGCTCTCGCGCCTCGCCGAGCACCCCGGCCAGGCGTTCGAGGTCCGGGTCGTCCGCGGCGGGCTGGACCGCGACCGTGTCGGCGCCCGCCTCGGCGAACCGGCGCACACCGTCCGCGATCTGCTGCGCGTCGCCCCAGATCGCGTGGGTGGCGAGCCGTTCGTCGTCGCTCACGTCCTGTCCCCAGGTCGTGAGCTCGGCACGCAGCCGCTCGACGACGTCCGGCCCGGTGCCGCCCGTCACGAACTGCACGACCGGGAAGGGCTCGTCCTCCCGCCCCGCGACCGCGCGCCCCTCCGCGACGTGCTCGAGCGCGCCGGGCAGACCGGAGAGTCCCACGGAGCCCTCGAGCACCACGCCGTCGCCCACCTGTCCCGCGAGCCGCAGCGACTTCGGCCCCGTCGCCGCGACCGGGACGGGTACGGCCCGCGCGGGCGGCCAGTCGAGCGCGACGTCGTCGAGCCGCACGTACCGGCCCGACGTCGTGACGCGCTCCCCGGCGAGCAGCGCCCGCAGGGTCGTCGCGTACTCGCGCATGAGGGTCAGCGGCGACGCGGCGCGCGCGCCCACCTGCGCCATCCAGGGCTGCACGCCGTGCCCGATGCCCGGGATCAGCCGCCCGGGGAACATGCCCTCGACCGTGGCGACCTCCATGGCCATGGGCGCGACGTTGCGCAGCGGCGTCGGCATGACGCCGAGGCCGACGCGCACGTGCTCGGTCGCCGCCAGGATGGCGGTCGCCGCGGAGATGCCGCCGGTCTGGAAGCAGTCCTCCCAGAGCCAGATCTCGTCGATCCCGGCCGCCTCGACGGCACGGGCGAGCGAGACGACGCGGGCAGGCGGAACCGAGGGGCGGATGATGCACGCCAGTGTGGTCATGGGCTCACGCTGTCACGCGGGACCCCGTCAGATCCACCCCTTACGGGCCGCGTACCAGCCGAGCTGGATCCGCGTCGACACCCCCGCGATGCCCATGAGCACCTTGACGCGTCGCTGCACCGTACGCAGGGACAGGCCGAGCTGGTTGGCGACGGACTGGTCGGTGAGGCCCGCGAGCATGAGCGCGAGGATC
The DNA here is from genome assembly GCF_013004695.1 of Promicromonospora citrea. Classification (GTDB taxonomy): domain Bacteria; phylum Actinomycetota; class Actinomycetes; order Actinomycetales; family Cellulomonadaceae; genus Promicromonospora; species Promicromonospora citrea. The sequence continues at coordinate 11,180 of NZ_JABEMG010000130.1, read as the reverse complement.
CGGCCGTCCTGCGGGTCGAGGCCGGACGGCTCCTCCTCCTCGCCGGGGACGGGGAACGGCGTGGCGTCGCGCCACACGCTCTCGAACAGGGCGATGAGGGCGTCCAGCAGCCCCGAGGGGTGGATGACCAGCGCACCCACCAGGTCGGGCGCGACGCCCTCGGTACCGTCGGCGCCCGCGGCCTCGCCGAGCGTCTGGATCGGCACGAACGCGAGCCGGTGATCGATGATGAACAGCTTGATCGGCACGCGCTCGGAGAACCGGACGTCCTCGCCCTGCTCGATCGCCGCGGCGACGTCGTCCACCCGCAGCAGGCCCGCGTCGAGGAACTCGCGGTCGATGACCACCCGGTACCGCACGCCCCGCGCGACCGCCTGGTCCTCGGCGGTGTTCTCGTCCGCGCCCATCACGAAGACGGGGGGCTTGGTGAACGACTCGACGGTCTCGCGCGCGCCGAGCTGGAGCTGCGTGATCCGCTGCCGCACGGCCTCGGCCCCGCGCACCACGTCGACGACGTCGGTCGCGGGCCGGAGGGCCGACGAGCGCCGGAACTCCGCCTCGAGCTCGATGAGCTCCGCCTGCGCCGCCTGGATCTCCTGCTTGCGCTGGGCCAGGAGAGCACCGAGCGCGATCTCCGGCGGCGCGGCCTGGAAGCGGGAGTCGTCGGCGCTCTGCCGGGTCGCCAGGCCGTGCCGTTCGAGCGCCCGGAGCACGTCGAGCGCGTCGCCCGGCTCGATGCCGAGGCGCCGGCCGAGCTCGGGTGCGTCGAGCGACGGTGAGCCCACCAGGTCGTGGTAGGCGAGGGCCTGCCACTTCGTCAGGCCGAGCACGTCGCCGAGCATGTCTTCCTCCCGCCGGCCGAGTTCCGCAGCGTCGGGCCTGACAATACGGGATTGCTACCCTCCGCCACGTGAGCATCGAGGACGTGCGCTTCCCTGGCGCGGCCGGCCGTCAGGTCGCGGGCCGCTGGTACCTGCCGGACGCCCCCGCCCCCGTCGGCGTCGTCGCCGTCGCGCCGGCCATGGCGATGCCGATGCGGTTCTACCGCCACCTCGCCGCATGGCTCGCCGAGCGGGGGTTCGCGGTGCTGACGTTCTCGTACCACGGCTCGGAGCCGGAGCTGTACGGCCCGCTCCGGGAGAGCACCGCGACGGCGCTGGACTGGTACCACGACGCCGAGGCCGCGGCGGGGCACGCGCGCGCCCGCGCCGACGCGGCGGGCGTGCCGCTCACGTGGGTGGGCCACTCCTTCGGCGGCCAGAGCCTCGGCTTCCTGGCCGACGTCGCCGTCGAGCAGTGCGTCATGGTCACGTCCGGGACCGGCTGGCGCGGGCTCGCGGCCCCGCGGATCCGCACCTGGTCGCCGCTGCTGTGGCGCGTGGTCGCGCCCGTCGCGACCGCTGCGGCGGGCTACTACCCGGGCAGACGGCTGCACGTGCTCGACGACCTGCCCGCCGGTGTCATGCGCCAGTGGGGCCGCTGGTGCCTGCACCGCGACTACCTGTTCAGCGAGCACCCGGAGCTGCGGGAGCGGTTCGCGAAGGTGGCGACGCCCGTCACCGCCCTGTGGACGGCCGACGACGAGCTCATCTCGCCGGAGTCCATCCGGTCCTGGAGCCGGGAGTTCCCCGGCACCGAGATCGAGCTCGTCGAGATGCGCGCCGCCGAGCACGGCCTGACCCGCGTGGGCCACTCGGGCTTCTTCCGGCCGAAGCGGGCCGTGCTCTGGGCGGAGCTCCTGCTCCCGCGCCTCGCCCGGGCGTGAGACATCCCGGACGCACGTCGGGCCCGGCGTACCGACCGGGCCCGAGGTGCTGTGCGCGGGTCAGAGCGGCGTGACGGTCCCCGTGAAGTGCCGGGTGTCCTTGCCGGAGCGCCAGCCGTCGTACACGAAGCCGCCGTCCGCCGGCGCGTCGGCGACGTCGGCCACCGGCCGGATCGCCACGTCCACCGTGCCGGGCAGGAGCACCGGCCGGAAGAACTCGACCGTCCACTCGTAGGCGTCCCCGCGCCGCGCGGGACCGACCTCCGCCAGGGCGCGCGCCGCCGTGTACATCCCGTGCGCGATGGCGCGCGGGAACCCGAACGCCTTCGCGCCGAGGGCCGAGGTGTGGATCGGGTTCTGGTCGCCCGACACCGCGCCGTAGGCCCGCCCCGTGCCGCCGCCGAGGCGCCAGCGCGCCGTCGGCATCGGCGGCTGCCACGCCGGCCGCTCCGGGTCCCCTCCCGCGGAGGCTCCGGACGCGTCCGGCGCCCGGAAGCCCTTGGCGAGGTACGTCGAGACCCCGCGGTAGGCGAGCTCCCCGCCGACCGAGACCTCGGCCACGAGGTCGACCTGCGCGCCCCGGCGGTGTCCCCGCAGGTCCTGCGCCCACGCGCGCACCTCGAGCCGCTCACCGAGGCGCACGGGCCGCAGGACGCGGGCGACGTTGCGCAGGTGCACCATGCCGAGCAGCGGCAGCGGGAAGTCCGGCCGCACCATGACCGCCGTGGCCAGCGGGAACACCAGCACGTGGAGGAACCCGGCGGGCAGCACGTCGGACGACGGCTCGCCGAGCAGCTCCTGGTAGGCGGCCAGGTGCGCCGCCTCCCCCGTGGTGTCGACGGCGGCGACCCGGTAGGCCACCTCGGGCAGGCGCACCGTGCCGCCGGGACGCTTGGTCGCCGACCCGACCGCCCCGCGGACGAACAGCCCGCCCAGCCGTGGCAGGCGCTCCAGCTCCTCCACGCGTCGCTCGTGGCTCACTTGCCCACCATGTGCTGGCCGCACACGCGCAGGGTCTGGCCGTTGATGCCCGCCGCGGGGTCGGACGCGAGGAAGCAGATCGCCTCCGCGATGTCGATCGGCAGGCCGCCCTGGCCGAGCGACGGCAGCCGCCGCGCCACGGTGCGGGTCAGGGCGGGCACCTTCGCCGTCATCTCCGTCTCGATCCAGCCCGGGGCCACGGCGTTGGTGGTGCCGCCCACGGCGGCGAGGACGGGTGCGCCCGCCGCGGCGTTCGCGATGACGCCCGCCTTCGTGTAGCCGTAGTTGGTCTGCCCGCGGTTGCCCGCGAACCCGGTGGTCGAGGCGAGCGAGACGATCCGCAGGCCCTCGACGCCGGCCGCGAGCAGCCGCTCGTTGATGCGCAGCTGCGCCGTGAGGTTGACGGCGATGACGGGGTCCCACTTGTCGGCGGTCATGTTGGCGAGCAGCTTGTCGCGCGTGATGCCCGCGTTGTGCACCAGGATGTCGAGGCCGCCCAGCGGCTTGGTCGCCGCGAGGATCTTGTCGGCGGCGTCCTGCGCGGTGATGTCGAGCTGGAGCGCGACGCCGCCGATCTCGTTGGCGACGGCGGCCAGCGCCTCGCCGGCCTGCGGCACGTCGATCACGACCACCTTGGCGCCGTCGCGCGCCATGGTGCGCGCGATCGCCGCGCCGATGCCGCGCGCGGCGCCCGTGACGACGCCGACCTTGCCCGCGAGCGGCTGCTCCCAGTCCACGGGCCCCGCGACGTCGGCAGGCCCGACGGGCAGCAGCTGCCCGTCGACGTACGCCGACTTCGCCGACAGGAAGAACCGCAGCGCGGCCACGGCGGAGGCCGAGTCCACGGCCGCGTCGTCCGTGAGCAGGATGCCGTTCGACGTCGACCCGCCGCGCAGCTCCTTGCCGAGGGACCGCACGAGCCCGTCGACGCCGCCCCGCGTCGCGGCGAGCACGGGCGCGTCGCCGTCGGCCACGGCGCGGGAGACGGTGAGGACCCGGCCGTTGCCCGCGAGCCGGCGCAGCGTGCCCGCGACGGTGAGCACCGGTGCGGAGACCGCCTCCGGTGTCCGCGCCCCGGTCAGCACCAGCACGACGGCGCCGAACCGCTCGCCCTGAGCGGCCTCCGGCTCGCGACGCACGTCGACGTCCCAGCCGGAAAGGGTCTTGGCCACGGCGTCGGCGTCGGCGGCCGAGGCGTCGTCGGACACCACGAGCACGGGTCCCACGGTGAGCGGGCTGCCGGGCCGGTGGCGCCGGAGGATGGCCGGCTGGGGCAGGCCCAGCTTCTTGAAGACGGGCTTGAGTGTCCCGTTGGCCAGGGTCAGATAGCTGTCGGTCACGTTGTCCTCTTCGAAGCGTGCGGTCGGACGGTGGGTGCGGGCACTCAGGCGGACTCGACCAGGGCGACGGCACCCAGGCCGCCGGCGGCGCAGATCGAGATGAGGGCCCGGGCGGGCTGCCCGGTCTCCCGGGCCTTGGTGGAGACGAGCTTGGCCGCCGTCGCGATGATGCGGCCGCCCGTGGCCGCGAACGGGTGGCCCGCGGCGAGCGAGGAGCCGTTCACGTTCAGCCGGGTGCGGTCGACCTTGCCGAACGCGCCGTCCAGGCCGAGCTCGGTGCGGCAGTACTCCTCGTCCTCCCACGCCGCCAGCGTGGTCAGCACGGTCGAGGCGAACGCCTCGTGGATCTCGAAGAAGTCGATGTCCTCGAGCGTCAGCCCGTTGCGGGCGAGCAGGCGCGGCACGGCGGCGGCCGGCGCCATGAGCAGGCCCTCGTGGCCGTGCACGAAGTCGACCGCGGCCGTCTCCGCGTCGACGAACTTCGCCAGGATCGGCAGCTCGCGCTCCTCGGCCCACTCGCGCGAGGAGAACAGCACCGTCGAGGCGCCGTCGGTCAGCGGCGTCGAGTTGCCCGCCGTCATCGTGGCGGGGCTGTCGAGCGAGGCGCCGAACACGGGCCGGAGCTTCGCGAGCTTCTCGAGCGACGTGTCGGCGCGCAGGTTGTCGTCGCGGGTCAGGCCCTTGTAGGGGGTGACGAGGTCGTCGAAGAAGCCGGCCTCCCACGCGCGCGCCAGGTTCTGGTGCGAGGCGAGCGCGATCTCGTCCTGCGCCTCGCGCGTGATGCCCCACTTCGCGGTGGTGATCGCCTGGTGCTCACCCATGGACAGGTGCGTGCGCGGCTCGCCCGTGCTCGGGCTGACCGGCGCGAGGTCCTTGGGCCGGATCGCGAGCAGCGCCTTGATCTTCGCGCTCGTGGTCTTGGCGTGGTTGGCGTCGAGCAGCGCGGCCCGCAGGCGGTCGCTGACGACGATCGGCGCGTCGGAGACCGTGTCGGTGCCGCCCGCGACGGCGGACTCGATCTGGCCGAGCTTGATCTTGTTGGTCACCGCGATGGCGGCCTCGAGGCCGGTCGCGCACGCCTGCTGGACGTCGTAGGCCGGCGTCGTGGGCGCGAGCGACGAGCCGAGCACCGACTCGCGGACCAGGTTGAAGTTCTTGCTGTGCTTGAGGACGGCGCCGCCTGCGACCTCGCCCAGGCGCTCGCCCTGCAGCCCGAAGCGGGCGACGAGCCCCTCCAGCGCCGCGGTGAACATGTCCTGGTTGCTGGTCCGCACGTACTTCTTGCCGGCGCGGGAGAACGGGATGCGGTTGCCGCCGATGATGACGGCCTCACGCGTGGACGGGACGGGGGAGGGGGTAGTGGACACGTCGCTGTTCCTTCTCACTCGGTCTCACACGGTCGTCGGGTTCGCACGGGGTGGTGCCCAGGACTCACAGTACCTGATACTCTCAGTCCCGTGAGACGAATCACAAGACCTCTAGCGAGTCTCGGTGAGGAGGCGGTCCGATGAGCATCGGAGTCGACGGTCGCTCGACCCGCTGGGACGACCACCGCACGGCCCGCAGGGCCGAGCTCGTCCGCGCGGCACGCAAGGCGGTGCACCGGCTGGGGCCCGCGGTCTCGATGGACGAGATCGCCGCGGCGGCCGGCACGTCCAAGTCCATCGTCTACCGGTACTTCGACGACAAGGCGGGCCTGCGGCTCGCGGTCGCCGAGACCGTCGTCATGCAGATGCACGACGCGCTGCGCGCGGCCGCCCAGGGCGCCGACAGCCCCGAGATGGCGCTGCGCGAGATGGTGCGGGTGTACCTCGAGATGATCGAGAGCTCGCCCAACGTCTACTGGTTCGTGACGCGCACGGCCATCGGCGGCAACGAGCCGGCGCCGGTCGAGAGCGGGCGTCGCGGCCGGAGGGCGCCCGCCGAGGCCGCGGACGCGACCGTACCGACCACCGCCGTCGACATGCACCCTCTGGGCGCGTACCTGGACTCGGTGATCGAGCTCGTGGCCGAGCCGTTCGCCCGCGCCACCGACGTCTCGCACGCCGACGCCGCCGCCTGGGCGGCCGGGGCCGTCGGCTTCGTGCGCGGCTCCGGCGAGTGGTGGCTCGGCCACCGCCACGTCGAGGCCAGCCCGCTGACCCGCGAGGAGCTCACCGAGCGCGTGACGCTCTGGCTCTGGACCGGCCCCGTCGGCGTGCTCCACCACCTCAAGCCCGGGTCCGCGTCCCTGACGTCCTGACCCGACCCCACCTGCTCCGGCGAGAACGAACACCGAGGAGAACCGATGACGACCACCTCCGAGCCCGTGACCACCTCCGCGGCGACCGGGTCCGACGCGCCCGCGCCCGCGGCGCCTCGCACGGCGTCCGGCCCGCGCGTGGACGTGCCCGCCCTGCAGCACATGCTGCTCGGCCGCTGGCCGGAGGCGCGCGCGGAGGCCCGCCGCCTCGTGGCCGAACACCCCGAGCTGTGGAAGCGCGAGGGGCTCACCAAGGAGGAGCACCGCGAGATCACGCTCGAGCAGATGAAGGCGATGGTGCCCTACGGCCAGGTGCTCCGGGCGTTCCCCGAGCGGCTCGGCGGTCGGGGCGAGGCGGGCGCCAACCTCGTGGGCTTCGAGGAGCTGGTCGCGGCCGACCCGTCGCTGCAGATCAAGTCCGGCGTGCAGTGGGGCCTGTTCGCCGCGGCGATCCTCCACCTCGGCACCGAGGAGCAGCAGGACCGCCTGCTGCCCGGCGCGATGGACCTCAGCGTGCCCGGCGCGTTCGCGATGACCGAGACCGGCCACGGGTCCGACGTCGCCTCGATCGGCACGACGGCGACGTACGACCCGGAGACCGAGGAGTTCGTGCTGCACACCCCGTTCCGCGGGGCCTGGAAGCAGTACCTCGGCAACGCCGCGCGGCACGGTGTGGCGGCGACCGTCTTCGCTCAGCTCGTCACCCAGGGCGTGAACCACGGGGTGCACTGCTTCTACGTGCCCATCCGTGACCCCGAGACGATGGAGTTCCTGCCCGGCGTGGGCGGCGAGGACGACGGGCAGAAGGGCGGCCTGAACGGCATCGACAACGGCAAGCTGCACTTCACGAACGTGCGCGTGCCGCGTCGCGACCTGCTCGCCCGGTACGGTCAGGTGGCCGCCGACGGCACCTACACGTCGTCGATCGACAGCCCCGGCCGCCGCTTCTTCACCATGCTCGGCGCGCTCGTCCAGGGTCGCGTCTCGCTCGACGGCGCCTCGATCACCGCGGCCAAGATCGGCCTCGCGATCGCCACGAAGTACGCCGAGCAGCGTAGGCAGTTCTCGCCCGCCGCGGGCGCCGACGAGCTGACGCTGCTCGACTACGCCACGCACCGGCGCCGCCTGTTCCCGCGGATCGCCGAGGCGTACGCGATGCACTTCGCCCACGACGAGCTCCTCGACCTGTTCGACGACGTCTTCTCGGGTCGCGAGGACACCCCCGCCAAGCGCGAGGACCTCGAGACGACGGCGGCGGCGCTCAAGGCCACGTCGACCTGGTACGCCCTGGACACCCTGCAGGAGTGCCGCGAGGCCTGCGGCGGCGCCGGCTTCCTCTCCGAGAACCGGTTCACGGGCCTGCGTGCCGACCTCGACATCTACGCGACCTTCGAGGGCGACAACCACGTGCTCCTGCAGCTCGCGGCCAAGCGCCTCGTCGGCGACCACGGCAAGCGCCTGGCCAAGGCCGCGAAGTCGCCCGCAGGCATGGCGGGCATCGTGGCCGACCAGGCCAAGGACGCGGTCCTGCACAAGCTGCCGCTGCGCCGGCTCGGCCAGTCGGTGGTCGACGGCGGCACGGCCCGCGCGGCCGGCCGTCTCCTGGACCCCGAGGTGCAGCGCGGCCTCATCGCCGGGCGGTACGAGGGCATGGTCGCCGCGACCGCGATGGGCATGCGCCCCGCGCTCAAGGCCGACTCGATCAAGGCCCAGGAGATCTTCGACGACAACCAGGTGCAGCTCCTCGGCTCGGCCGCCGCGTGGGCCGAGCTGGTGCGGTGGGACGCGTTCACCAAGGCCATCGCCACGATGCCGGACGCGGGCACGCGTGCGGTGCTCACGCTGCTGCGCGACGTCTACGGGCTCACCGTGATCGAGCGGCACCTCGACTGGCACCTGGTCAACGGCCGCCTCTCGGCCGGGCGGGCCAAGGCCGTGACGGCCACGATCGACCGGCTGCTCAAGCAGCTCCGGCCCCACGTGCTCGACGTCGTCGACGCCTGGGGCTTCGCACAGGAGCACCTGCGCGCCCCGATCGCCGACGGGTCGGAGAAGGAGCGCCAGGACGAGGCGCGTGCCTACTACCGCGAGCAGCGCGCGAGCGGCACGGCGCCGATCAGCGAGAAGGAGCTTCGCAAGCAGCAGGCCGCGCGGGCCTGACGACCCGCGGTCACGCGGCGTCCGGCACCGCCGCGACGGGGACGGGGAGCTGCTGCACGGGAGTCCCGACGGGCTCCGCGGCAGCCTCCTCGTCCTCGACCTCGTCCTCCGCCGGGCGCGCGAGCGGTCCGCCGAGGGTGACGGGGGCGAACGCCGCGGGGGCGGGTTCGGGGGTGGACCGGGCCACGAGGACGGTGCCCGCCAGTCCCAGGAGAGCGGCGAGCACGACGAGCGGCACCAGCTGGTGCGCGAGAGCGAAGCCGAGCAGGACGCCGCACGTCACGGCGACCGTCGAACCCATCACGAGTACGCGGGTCATCAGGAGCCTCCCTGCCAAGGTGTCTCCGAGGAGCTGTGCCTGACCCCAGGGGGATGCCGTCGGTCACCGGACCGTTCGTGCCCTCGCGACGTCTGGGGACGTACGAGCGCGGACGGGCCGGCGGAGCTGGGGCTCATCAGATTGTGTGCGGCGAGCCTGCCTCGCCGTCCCCTCCAGCAAACCGCACCCCGTACGGGCTCGCACCTCGAGAGGCCCCGGCCGGGGTCACGACTCGGTCACGGAACGGTCGCCGTGCCCGGCCTGTCGTCAGACCGGGTTGCAGTGCGCGGTGGCCGTGAGGATCAGCCCGACGTCGGGCCGCCACGGCTCGAGGTTCCACGTGGCCTTGTCGGGCGCGCCCACCGCGTGGCACACGAGCTGGTCGTCCATCGTCGTGCTGTCGGCCTCCGGCTCCGCGGCCACGAGCTGCGCGCGGACGAGGGCGAGGCCGGCCTCGCCCGCGTGCCGCACCCAGTCCGACGGGTCGACCGCGAGGGACCGGCCACCCTCGTTCTCGCCCCAGGTCGCCCGGTCGATCGCGTGGTCGCCGACGGCGAACGTGAACCGGACGGTCTCGTCGGCCGCCCGCGGGTCCTCGCCGGGCCGGACGCGGTCGTCGACCTGGAGGCGCGCGTGGGTCGGGTCGACGTCGGAGACCGTCACGCGGGGCGTGCTGCCGTCGGTGCGCTCCCCGGGCGCGGGCGGCGCGAGCGCCGCGACGGGCGTGCCGGCGCCGTCGAGCACGGTGACGCTGCCGTCGGAGTCGACGTCGAGCGCACCCGCCGAGGTCAGGGCGAGGTCGGCCACCTCGCCCGGCGCGAGCTCGAGCGTGACGGTGTGGAGGCCGGGGGTGTCGTCCTCGGCCTCCACGGTGGCGGCCGGTGCGGCCACCTCGATCGTCGCGCCGCCGACGCTGAGCGTGGTGACGGGCCGGTCGTCCGTCGTCTCCTCGCCGGGCTCCCGGGTCGGGCCGGTGTCCTGGCCGGTGTCCTGGCCGGTGTCCTGGTCCGCGGGGGCTGCCGCGGTGGGCGAGGTGTCGGAGGCCGCGGCCTCGCGCTCCCGCACGGCCTCCTCGACGAGGGTGCAGCCGCTCAGCCCGACGACCGCGGCCACGAGCGCGGCCGAGAGTGCGGCGACCGCCGCCCGCCCACCCGGCAGGCGGGTCGCGGGGCGGGTCGCTCGGATCGGCACGGGACCATTCTGCGGCAGCCGTGTGCCGAGGCGCTCGCGGGAGTGTGCTCGGACGGTGAGTGTTTCGCCGGGGTCGACCGCCGGTGGCCCGCGTCGCCCACGCACGAGGCGGTGGGCGCGTCGGGTGGCGCGCGTCACCCGCATCCCCTACGATTAGAACATGCGTTCGAACAAGGTGCTGGTGACTCGGGGTCCGGCCGACGTGCCGGACCGCTCTGCGCGCGGTGCGGTGGCGCCGCGCGAGTCGGGGTTCGCGGACCTCACGGAGGCGGTGGACGCGGTGGCGGCGGTCGACGCGCTCCTCGCCTCGCTCGCCGCGTCGCGCGCGGTGCTCGTCGAGTCGGTCCGCGAGTGGGCGGCCGCACGCCCCGAGCTGTTCGACGACGCCGACGTCGAGGCGGACGACGTCACAGGGCTCGCCCCGGAGCTCGTGGGGCGGCTGGCCCGTGCGCTGCGGGTGCCGGAGAGCTCGGTGCTCGCGCTGCTCGAGGAGTCGCGCACCCTGGTGCACGAGCACCCGCGGACGCTGGCCGCGCTCCGGGGCGGGCACATCAGCCACGCCCACGCGCAGACGATCCTCGGCTACACCGACGGCCTGCGGCGGGCCGGCCGGGTCGCGCTCGAGACGCGGCTGCTCAAGCACGCGCGGGACACGACGCCGGGTGAGCTCAGCCTGCTCGCCCGCACCGAGCGGGAGCGCCGGCTCCGTCCCGAGAGCAGGCCGGAGCCGGTGGCCGTCGCGGCTGCCCGCGCGAGGCGTGCGCGGGTCAGCGCCTCCCCCACAGGTCGTCCCACGCGGTGAACGGGTCCGCGGGCGGGGCCTGCTGGGTGCCGCCCGCGGCGACCGCGGGTTCCTGGCCGCCCCAGCCCGTGCCCGGCCAGGCGGGTGCCGACCAGGTCGGCTCGGCCCACGCGGTCCCGTGCGGGGTGCCGTCGGCGGGCGGCGCCGGGTAGCCGGCCGTGCCCTGTCCGTCCAGGGCGGAGCCGTCGGGGGCGAAGGTGTCACGGGCGGGGTCCGCGGCGGATGTCCAGGCCGCGCCCGCACCCGACCAGTCGGCGTCGGCGGCCGACGCTCCGGACCAGGTGCTCCCGGCGGAGTCGAGTCCCGTGTCATGACCCGTGTCGACGCCTGGTTCGAGGCCCGGCCGGGTACCGGGCCACTGTGCGTCGGACCAGCCCGCC
>NZ_JABEMG010000013.1 GCF_013004695.1 Promicromonospora citrea | reverse complement strand
TCCGACCATGAGCACGTAGATCAGACCAGAAGACCCGCCGGTGCTCCCGGGGCACGGGTAAACGGCTCCAAGACTTCATCGAACACCCCGATCATCAGGGGTGTTGCGACCACCAGTTGAATCCGCCCTACCTCGCCAGGTGACTACCTCGAGGGGGTGGCGGTGGGGGTGGACGGCGAGGCGGCTCCTTCCGGAGGAGGAGCCGCCTCGCCCGGTCGGTCAGTCGCGCGAGCCGGCCCTCACCCACGCGTCGTAGTCGACCCCCTTCTCCTTGGCGAGCACTCGCAGCCGCTCCTCGGTCGGCGGCTGGAAGAGCTTCGGCGTGATGTGCCGGTCCTGCGCGGCGTACGTCCGCTGGAGCGCGGCCTGCTTCGCGGAGCCGTCCTGCGCCGCGGCGAGGACGGCGGGCGTCGCCGCCAGGCTCGTGCCGGTCAGCACGCCGCTGACCAGCGGCAGGTAGCCGCTGGAGTGTCCGAGCCGGTTGGGGTGGTAGGACTCGCGGACGGGGTTGGAGAACCCGTTGATCCACTCCGTCGGGTCGCACACCGCGTGCCCGGTGAACCGGCTGACGGGGTTGACGAACGTGAAGCCCCTGGCCGAGGCGGCCGAGGCGATGACCGAGTTGATGAGCACGACGGCGTTGTTCAGCGCTGCCTCGTCCTCCGGGCTGAAGAAGGTCGCGAGGTTGCAGTCCTCGCCCATGAAGATCTTCGGGTAGCCCACGACGACGACCTTGGCGTTGGGGGCCCTCGTCCGGATCCCGGAGTACAGGGTGTTGAGCCGGCCCGGCAGGGTGCCGTTGATGAAGGAGCGTGCGCCCGCGACGGCACCGGCGCAGTCGCTGGCCCAGGCCGGCAGGGCGCACTCGGTGAGCACGTCGGCGAAGCCGGCGTCGTTGCCGCCCACCGAGATGGTCACGAACCGGGTGCTGGAGCTGAGCGCGCTGAGCTGGGTGTTCTGCACGTCGGCCACGACGGCGCCCGAGCAGGCGCGGAAGTTGAGTGTGTAGCCCTTGGCTGCCGCGGTCAGGGCGGCGTAGGCGTAGGTCGAGCGCAGGCAGTCGGTCCCGTCGTCGATGTACGTCCTCGTCCCGGTGCCCGAGGAGTAGGAGTCGCCGAGGGCGACGTAGGACTCGCCGGCGGCGTGCGACGGCTGGGCCGGCGACGTCACGAGTCCGATGGTGGCCAGGCTGGTCGCCGCGATGGCTCCGACGATGCGTAACAGGTGTCGCTTCATGAACAGGCACCCCCGCTGGTTCGTCAGGTCACTCCTGATGACCCGATCCGTACCTTTATAGGGGCCTGCACCCTATTTACACAATGTTCGTCAATAAAGTGGTAAAGATTCCTTGCTGTTCACGGAGTCAGTCCGGCGCGGTCGGCGAGCACGGCGAGCTCCGCCCGGCTGGTCAGGCCCAGCTTCGTGAGCGACCGCGTGACGTGCGCCTTGACGGTGTTCTCGGACATGCCCAGCCGGGTGCCGATCTGCTGGTTCGTCCAGGCCGCGACGTGCGCGGCGACCGTGCGCTCGCGCTCGGTGAGCTCCTCGAGGCGGGCACGTGCCTCGGCGACGCGGTCGTGGGTCTCGGGCGCCGTTGTCATGCGCTGGATGACGAGGGCGGCGGCGTCGGGCCCGAGCGCGCCTCCGCCCTCGGCCACGGCGCGCAGGTGGCCCGCGAGCGTGGCCGGGTCGTCGTCCTTCGACAGGAAGCCGGCGGCGCCGGCCTGGATCGCCCGCAGGACGGCGTCCTCGGTGCCGTAGCCCGTGAGCGCCACGAAGCGGGGCGCACCGGGCAGCGCGGCGTTGCGCCGGATCGCCTCGACGCCGTCGACACGCCGCATCTGCAGGTCGACCAGCACGATGTCCGGCCGGTGCTCCGCGACGGCGGCAGGCACCTCGTCGCCGTCGCTCGCCTCGCCGACCACCTCGATCTGCTGGGCGGTCAGGATCGAGCGGATCATGGTGCGGGCGAAGGAGTCGTCGTCGACGATCAGCACTCTGGTCACGGTCATACGGTAGGCGCCGGGTCTGACATCCCCGGTGGTCAGGCGTGATGCCAGGGCAGGTGGGCGTCGACGACCCAGCGGCCCTCGACCGGCCCCGCCGTCAGCGAGCCGCCGAGTGCCTGGGCGCGCTCGGTCATGCCCGTGATCCCCGACCGGGTGCCGGCCGCGGGCGTCGCGCCGCCGTCGGGCAGCGCGTTGCGGACCGTGAGGGTGACGCCGACGGCGGGTGCACCGCGCAGCACGATGTCGATCGGCAGGCCGGGCGCGTGCTTGAGCGCGTTGGTCACCGACTCCTGCACGATCCGGTAGCAGGCCCGGGTCAGCACGGTCGCGGCCGTGTGCCCCTCGGAGACCAGGACCGTGCTGTTGATGCGCGCGCCCTGGTCGTGCAGCGAGAGCAGCAGGCCGCCGAGGTCGTCGAAGGAGACGGGCGTCAGGCCGTCCGCGCCCGTGCGCAGCGTGGTGAGCACCCCGCGCAGCTCGGTGCCGGCCTGGCGGGCCGACGCGCGGATGCGGGCCGCGGCGTCGCGCACCTCGGTTGATGTGCCGGCGGCGGTCTCGAGGACCGACGCCTGCAGCGCGATCTGGGACAGCGAGTGGGCGACGGTGTCGTGCACCTCGCGCGCGATCTCGTCGCGCTCGGTCTGGCGCGTGATCCGGTCCTGCAGCACCGCGGTCTCCGCCGAGTGCTGCTCGGTGAGGGTGACGACGGCGCGGCGCCCCGCGACGGCCCGCCGCCAGAACCCGATGCCGACCGAGAACCCCAGGGCGAGCACACCGAGCACGACGTAGACGGGAGCGGGCAGCACGCCGTCGACCTGCCCGGTGACCGGGTCCCGGAGCGTGAAGAGCCGGTACTCCTCGGCCAGCGAGAGCTGGCGCCACGTCGCGGCGGTGACGGCGGCGGCCACCGCGGCCGTGCAGCCGGCCACGGCTCGCGTCGAGCGCCGCGCGAACACCGCGGGCAGGCAGACGAGCGGGGTGACCGCGTCGTACGGGAGCAGGAGCGACAGGGCGCTGGTGGCGAGCACCACCGAGACGGGTGCGACGTTCCGGAGGAAGACGGTCCACGGGACCAGGAAGGCGACGAGCATCCCCACCAGCGACAGCGGCAGCGGGGTGACCGTGGCCGCGTCGAGGCCGGCGGGGCGGCCGGCCATGTCGAGATAGACGACCGCGAGGCACGAGCTCGCGAAGCACAGGGCCACGAGGGCCAGCGAGCCGATCACGCTCCACACGGAGGGCGCGATCCTCCGCAGGAACGTGGTCGGCGAGGTGTCCGCCTGGTGCGGGACGTACGGCGGATACATGTCGGTGAGGCTATGTCGCGCGCGGGTGCCGCCGCGTCGTCGGACCGGGTGATCTTGCCGGGCCCGATCGGGTGGGCGGTGCGCACCGGATCGGGCGATGTGCGCGGGGCAGCGCTCCGGGGAGGGTGGTGCCACCGGCGCGGTCCAGGCCCGCACACGCCGCGGTCCCCAGAACCGCAGGGCCGCGCCGGGCCATCCCAGACCTCATCGTTGGAGTCCTCATGTCCCAGCAGATCCCCGCCCCCGCAGCGCCGGCACCCGCACCGATGCCGAGGAAGGGCAATGCTCTCGCCCTGACCGGCATGATCCTCGGTGTCGTCGCGCTGCTGCTCTGCCTGATCCCTCTCGTCAACGGGTTCGCCGCGTTCCTCGGGGCGCTCGCCCTGGTCTTCGGCATCGTCGGGCTCGTCAAGGCGCGCGACGGCCGGCCCGGGCGGGGGATGGCGGTCGCCGCGATCATCCTCGCCGTCCTCGCCGGCATCGGGTTCGCCGTCTCGACGGCGTTCACCGTCGCGGCGGTCGACGCCATGGACACCGCCGTCGACGAGCTCGACGCGGACCTCGACCGCATCGACGGCTCCGCGACCGACGACCTGCTCGCCACCGACGTCTCCGTCGAGCTCGGCGCGTTCGAGGCCGAGTCGGACGAGTTCGGCATCGTCGAGTCGGCGCTCCCGGTCACCGTCACCAACACGGCCGACGAGGCGTTCAGCTACAGCATCCAGATCGAGGCCGTCGACGCCGACGGCAACCGGATCCTCGACGACTACGTCTACGTCGACGAGCTGGCCCCCGGCCAGACGAAGGACGAGAAGGTGTTCCTCTTCGTCGAGAGCGACCAGGTCGAGGCGATGCGGGCGGCGACGTTCCAGATCGTCGAGGTGTCGCAGACGTGACCGGCCGCCGATCGCCTTCGAGACCGATGTTGCTCGGCTTTCACGGCGCTCAAAGCCGAGCAACCTCGGCCTCGAAGGCGATCTCTCGTCGGGGACGACACGGTCGGCCCGCCGCTAGGGTCTCACCCGTGACCGACGACGCTCGCCCCCTCCTCTTCCTCGACGTGGACGGCACGCTGCTGCCGTTCGGCGGCCCCGGCATGCTGCCGCAGCCCCGGCCAGGCCCGCCCGCGCCCGGCACGCCCCGGCCCGAGCTCGACCTCATCGATCCCGAGCTCGGCCCGCTGCTGCTCGATCTCGGCTGTGACGTCGTGTGGGCGACGGCGTGGATGGGCGACGCGAACGTCGTCATCGGGCCGCGCGCGGGGCTGCCGACGCTGCCGGTCGCCGACCTGCCCCGCTACGGAGCCCCCGACGCGGACGAGATCGGCTGGAAGACCCGGGCGCTCGTCCGGGAGGCAGCGGGGCGTCCGTTCGTGTGGGTCGACGACGACATCAGCGACGCCGACCTGGCCTGGATCGACCGCGAGCACCCCGGTCCCGCGCTCGCGTTCCGCGTCGAGTCCGCCGTCGGCCTGACGGCGGCCGGGGTCGCGGAGATCGCCGCCTGGTTGGATGCCCTGCCCGAGGCAACCTTTGGCCGTACCGTGCCGTAGAGGAGGGCATGAGTCAGGAGCAGCGAGTGACGACGGACGACGATGCCGGCCCCGGGGTGCGCGTCGAGGTGTCGCGCGACCGCGACGCGGAGTTCACCGCGTTCGTCCGCGACTCCGCCGCGTACCTGCACCGCACCGCGTACCTGCTGTGCGGGGACGGGCACCGGGCGGAGGAGCTGGTCCAGTCGACGTTCGAGCGGGTCTACCGCACCTGGGCGAAGGTGCGGCCCGGGACGCAGCGGGCCTACGCCCGCCAGATCCTGGTCAACCTGCGGATCGACGGCTGGCGGCACACACGGCGCGAGCTGGTCCCGGGCGACGACCGGCTGCCCCTCGGCACGACGCCGGACCACGGGGGACACGTGGCGCTGCGGGACGAGCTGGTCCGCGGTCTGGCGCAGCTCCCGTCGCGGCAGCGCAAGGTCGTCGTCCTGCGGCACCTGCTGGACCTGCCGGAGGCCGAGGTCGCGCGCGAGCTGGGCATCGCCGTCGGCACGGTGAAGGCCGCGAACTCCCGCGGGCTCGCCCGGCTGCGCGACCTGCTGGTGGCGGGTGCCGAGCCCGTCGAGACCCCGGCCGTGGACGAGCACGCCGTGCTCGACCGGAGCCGCGCCGCGCTGCGGCGGCGTCGCACGCGGCAGGCCGCCGGGGCGGTCGTCGCGGCGGTCCTGCTGGTGGTCGGCGTGCTGACGCGGGGACCGGTCCCGCTGCCGTGGGTCGGCCCGGTGGTGCTGCCGGGTGGGCAGCTCCTCACGTCCCTGCTCGACGTCGGCCCCACCGACGCCGTGGTCCCCGACGAGGGCAGCACACCCGTGGCCTGCCCGGAGCAGCCGCCCGCGCCGTCGCCGACGCGCGCCCCGACGGCCGAGGACGGCAACGTGGTGCTCGACGACCCCGTCGTCGTGGACGCGGCGGCCGGCCGCCCGCTGACGTGCTTCGACGTCACGGTCGAGGCGGTCACGTCCGGCGTGGTCGGCGACGACGGCGTCGCGGTCGCCGAGGACAGGAACCCGCTGCCCGACCCTCGCGGGCTGTCGGAGTCGGGCAAGATCTTCCACTTCGGCGCCGCGCGGACCGACGACGGCGACCCGGAGACCGGCGACCAGCAGATCCGGACGGGCGGCTGGTCCGGCGGCGCCTCCAGGTCGGGCACCAGCCTGACGGTGCACGAGGGCAGCAGGGTGACCCCGACCGGGCTCACCGTCACGGGGGACCGGGTGGTGTGGAGCGAGACCTCGGCACCGGGCACGTCGCCGCGGGACTTCCTGCGGACGATGGTGCTCGTGGACGGCGGGTCCTCCGCTCTGATGGATCCCCTCGTGACCGCCGACGGAGAGCTCGGGCTCTTCGCCACGACCCGGGCGCACGTCCTGTGGACCGACGGGCCGGACGGCGACCGGCTGTCCGGCACGACGCTCGACGGCGACGGCACACCGACCGTGCTCGGCGACGACGTCACAGCGCTCGCGGCCGCCGCCGACGAGGCGGTGTTCGCGACCCTGACGCGCCAGGCGGACGGCCCGAGCCGGGCGGCGATCTCGCTGGTCCGCGACCTGGGCGAGGGCGGCCTCGACGCGGATCTGGTGGCCGAGCTCGAGCTCGACCCGTCCGTCGAGATCGCCGACCTGGCCGTGTCGCACGACGTCATCGTGTGGACCCTCCTGCCCACCGACGGCGGTCCGGGCACCCTGCACGTCCAGGTCCGGGGCGAGGGGCGCGACAGCATCGTCCGGTTGCCCGGCGCCGTCGACGACCTCCGCGTCTCGGGCGGCCTGGTGACGTGGACCGGCACGGACGGCGAGGCCGGCACGGCCTACCTGTATCGCGCGACGCCGTCGGCGTCCGGGTACGACGGTCCCGACCTGGCCCGGTACCCGGGCTGGTCCGTGCGGGCGAGCCTGTCCGGCGACCGCACGGCCTGGCTCGAGGACGGGGGAGCGCGGCAGTGGCTCGTCGAGGCCGTGGTCGCGCCGACCCTGGAGCGCTAGCCGCGCACCACGCCGTCGACCAGTCTCACCCACCCGTCGCCGAGCCGCTCCGGCGTCATCCCGTGCACCGTGCTGAGGTAGTGCAGGAAGGGCGTGTCGAGGTAGGCCAGCAGGCTCTGGGTGAGCAGCTCGAGGTCGCCCGTCGCGCCCGCGGCGCCCAGCAGCGTGCCGACGTGGCGCGCGTGCACGGCGCGCGGCGGGTCGTCGGCGTAGCGCCGCTCGGCGGGCTGTTCCGCCGCCAGGTACATGTCGCGGTACCGCAGCCGGTGGTCGATCATCGCGCCGCCGAACGCCCGCAGACGCTCGAGCGGGCCGGCCCCCGGGCCGAGCGGCGCGGGGCCGGCCAGGAACTCCTGCTGGAACGTCTTCTCCGCGTGGTCGAGCAGCGCGCGCATGAGGCCCGTGCGGTCGCCGAACCGGCGGAAGACCGTGCCCTTCCCGACGCCGGCGCCCGCCGCGACCTGCTCCATCGTCACGTTCTGCGCGCCGTGCTCCGCGACGAGCCGCGCGGCGACGTCGAGCAGCCGGGTGCGGTTGCGGGCGGCGTCCGACCGCTCCTTGGGCGGGCTGCCCAGGACGGTCAGCTCCGGCGGCGTCAGGGGGCTCATGTCCTGAGCGTAACCACGCCCGGGCGCTCCGGAATAGAAACGGACCGCGGTCCGTTATGCTCGTCGACACTATTCGGACCGCGGTCCGTTTCCGCGGTCCCGAAGCTGGACCAAGCAAAGGAGGCAGCGCGATGGAGCTCGCGCTGGGAGTCGTGCTCGACGCGTCGGCAGACGCGGCACGCACGACCGAGCTGGCACGACAGGCCGACGCCGGAGGGCTCGACCTCGTCGTGCTGCGCGGCGGGCCCGACACGGGACTCGACCCGTGGACCGCCGCGGTCTGGGTGGCGGGCGTCACCGACCGCATCGCGATCGGCACCACGGGCTTCGGCCCGCCGCCCGAGCACGAGATGCCCTACCCGTCCGTCGTCGAGAAGGCGCGCGAGAGCGCGGCCCTGCTCACCGGCCGCCGCCTGGTCGACGGCGAGCCCTGGGCGACCGCACCCGCCGGTGCGGACCGCGCCGCGCTGGAGGCGCTCGCCGCCGACGGTCGCACGGTGGTGGTCCCCGTGACCGACGCCGAGGACGTCGCGCGCCTCGTCGCGCTCGTCGGCCCCGTGGCCGGTCGCCGTCGGACCGCCGCGGCCCGGGCGCTGCGCCGGGCGGGCATCGACTACGACGGCGTGCCTGCGTCCCTGGCCGCGACCGCGGTCGAGCCGGGCGACCCCGAGTACCTCGCGGTGAGCTCGACCTACCTGCGGGGCGGCGCGCCCGGCCTCGTGCTGCGGCCCGAGACGCCCGAGCAGGTCGCGGACGCGCTCGCGTTCGCGCGGGCGCACACCCACGTGCCGCTCGGCGTGCGCAGCGGCGGGCACGGCGTGAGCGGCCGCTCGACGAACGACGGCGGCGTGGTGATCGACGTCGGCCGGATGAACCGCATCGAGGTGCTCGACGCGTCGCGGCGGCTCGTGCGGATCGGTCCGGGGGCCACGTGGAAGCAGGTCGCCGCGGCGCTCGACCCGTACGGCTGGGCGCTCGGCTCGGGCGACTACGGCGGCGTGGGCGTCGGCGGGCTCGCCACGGCGGGCGGCATCGGCCTGCTGGGCCGCGCGCACGGGCTGACGATCGACCGCCTGCGCGCCGTCGAGCTGGTCCTCGCCGACGGCACGCCGGTGCGTGCGACCGCCGACGAGCACCCCGACCTGTTCTGGGCGGTGCGCGGGGCGGGCGCCAACTTCGGCGTCGCCACGGCGTTCGAGGTCGAGGCGTACGACGTCGGAGAGGTGGGCTGGGCGAAGCTCGGGCTCGTCAGCACCGACCTCGAGAAGTCCCTGCTGCGGTTCGGCGAGGTCGCCACGGCGGCCCCGCGTGACACGACGGTCTTCCTCGTCACCGGGCGACCGCAGCGCGGACAGTCGATGATCCAGCTGTACGCGATCGTCGACTCGCCCGACCCGCAGGTCGTCGTCGAGCGGCTCCAGCCGTTCCTCGACCTCGGCGTGCTGGTGCAGCAGGAGGCCTTCATGGCGCGGTACAAGGACATCATGGGCCAGGCGCCCGACGTCGGGCCCGAGGGGCACCACGGCCAGGGCGAGCCTGTGTCGCGCTCGGCGTTCCTGCCCGGCATCACGCCGCAGGCCGCGCACGACACGGCCGAGCTGCTGCGCAGCGGGCGCGTGTTCTTCTTCCAGCTGCGCACCATGGGCGGTGCGATCGCCGACGTGCCGGCCGACGAGACCGCCTTCGCGCACCGCACGCCCGCCTTCCAGGCGACCGCGATGGGCGTCGACCAGGCCGACCTGGACGCGCGGTGGGACCGGCTCGCCGAGCACTTCGACGGCCTCTATCTCAGCTTCGACACCGACCTGCGGCCCGAGCGCCTGCACGACGCGTTCCCGCCGGAGGTGCTCGCCCGGCTGCGCGAGCTCAAGCGCCGCTACGACCCTGACGCCCTGTTCCGCGACAACTTTCCCATCGACCCGAGGACGACCACATGACCGACTACGGACACGACCTGCTGTTCGGTACGTTCCTGACCCCGAGCGCCCAGGACGCACGCCAGGCGATCGACCTGGCCGTCGCCTCCGACCGTGCCGGGCTCGACCTGGTCACCTTCCAGGACCACCCCTACCAGCCTGCGTTCCTCGACACGTGGACCCTGCTCACCTACGTGGCCGCCCGCACGGAGCGGGTGCACCTCAGCGGCAACGTGCTCAGCCTGCCGCTGCGCCCCCCGGCCGTGCTGGCGCGCGCCGCCGCGTCCCTCGACCTGCTCAGTGGTGGCCGCGTGGACCTCGGCCTCGGGGCCGGCGCGTTCTGGGACGGCATCGCCGCGATGGGCGGACGGCGGCTCACGCCCGCGCAGGGCGTGGACGCGCTCCGCGAGGCGATCACGATCATCCGCGACCTCTGGGACACCGGGACGCGCGGGGGCGTGCGGCGCGACGGGACCTATTACCAGGTGGTCGGCGCCAAGCGCGGGCCCGCGCCCGCGCACGACATCCCGATCTGGGTCGGCGCGTACAAGAGGCGCATGCTCGCCCTCACCGGCGAGATGGCCGACGGCTGGCTGCCCACCCTGGAGTACCTGCCCGACGGCGTGGGGAGCTTCCCCGCCCTCAACGCGCGGATCGACGAGGCGGCCGTCTCGGCAGGCCGGTCTCCGCGGGACGTGCGGCGGCTGCTCAACATCATGAACGTGCGCTTCTCCGCGACCGGCCGCGGCGTGCTGGACGGCCCGGTGGACCAGTGGGTCGAGCAGCTCACCGGCCTCGCGCTCGAGCACGGCGTGACGGCCTATCTCATCGGTGGTGACGACCTGCCCACCGTCGAGCGGTTCGCCGCCGAGGTGGTGCCCGCCGTGCGGGAGGCGGTGGCGCGCGAGCGGGGGTGACCGCCGTGTCGGTGGCCGCCCGTACGATCGCCCGCATGACCGACGAGACGACGCTGACCCACCCCAGGACACCACCGGCCCTGCGCGCCCTCATGGACGCCGAGTACGACTATGCCGACGGGTACGGGGTCGACTTCGAGCCCTACCCGGAGCTCGAGCCGGTGGCCGAGACGGCGTCCTGGTTCCGGTCGTGGACCGGGAACCCGGACGTGATGGGGGAGCAGCTGCGGCCGTTCGGCCAGGACGGGTCGGGCGGCTACGTGTGCTCGTGGGTCGTCCGGGAGGGGCGCGAGCTCGCCGACCAGCCCGTGGTGTTCATCGGCTCGGAGGGCGAGGTCGCGCTCCTGGCCGCCGACGCGGCGGACGCCCTGTGGTTCTTCGCCCAGGGCTGGGGCCCGCTCGACGTGCCCCTGACGTACGCCGGCGGGCTGCAGCTCGGGCCCGCCGCGCCGCTCGGCGAGCTCGACGAGGAGCGGGTCGTGCGGCCCGTACCGGAGCTCCTCGAGGCCGCCGAGCGGCTGGCGCCCGGGCGGCGCAGGGCGCCGGCACGGATCGTGGCCGATGCCGAGGCCGCGGGTCTGCCCGACCTGCGGGCGTGGGTGGACGGGCTCTGTCGGTGAGATGCGGGGTCGTTGCGACAGGGCTCTGGTAACCGGTCTGATCCCGCGAGGTCTGCGCCTTCGATCAGTCCTGGGTGCGTTCGACGGCGTCCGCGAGACGGCGGGCCTGCTCCGCCAGCCGACCCGCGACCCCGGCTCGCGCGGTCCGGGCTCGGACCAGGGCCTCGCCGCCGACCCGACGGGCCGACTCGACGCCCTTCGCCCCGGTCACGAGCGCCCGGTCCTTCACGTCGGACGCAGCCTCCACCCAGCGACGCGCCTCGAACGACTCGTCGTCCTGGTCGACGCCGAGAATCTCGCGGAAGCTGCTCACGACCGCGACGACCTCGCCTCGCGACCGCACGACCGTGGGCGACGCCGTCGGATTCAGCAGAACTTTCGCGTTGGCTCGCTCGGCGGCGTCGTCCATGCGCGTCATGACCTGCTCGATCGACCGAGCGACGACGTCGAGGCGCTTGCCTCTGGCGGTCCGCAGGCCGAGCCTGTGCTGATCGAGCTCGTCCGGTGCGGACCCGAGCACGCGGTCGAGCTCGAGCACCGCGAGCGCGTCCTGCAGTCGAACGCAGTGGGCGAGGACGGCGAGCCACTCCCGGACCTCGGGTTCTGCGGCTCGCGCGACCTTGGCAAGGTCGGCGATCGCGGGCGTTCGTTCGAGCTTCTCGGCCAGGGCATCAAGACGGCGCAGAGCGTATGCCTCGGTACGAGCGATGGTCAGGGCAGTTCCCTGCACTTTCGACCAGGTGACCTCAGACACGGCGCCGACCGTCTCGCGCACTGTCATCGCCTCGTCGATCAGGAGGTCCACGCCGATCATCTCGCTGAGCGCGGAGTCCTTCTGCGCCCGCAGGACGTCGTCGATCTTCTCCTCGATCACCGCGAGGTGGTCGAGGATCTCGGTCATCGCCTGCTGCATGGCGAGCTGTGCCATGATCCCCGCTGCCCCAGCGAGGACGGCGGGGCTCGTCAGCGCGCCTGGCCCTTTCGAGATCTGGAGCCAGCTCTTGACGTTGCCCGGACGACCGACCATCGCGTGGTGGACGCCGGGCGTCTTCGTCGGCGTCATCCCGAAGCGGTGGACCATCTCCGCCGATTCCTTGGTGAGCTTGACCCACCGTCCGGACTCGCCCGCGATCGACCCCACCTGAGCGGCAGCGGCCCCCGCGCCCAGGGCGGTCGCGAGACGGGGCAGCTCGAGATCCTTCGAGACGAGGCCGTGCGAGGCCAGGAAGCGGTCGACCGCCGTCCGGTCGCCGATCACCGCCAGCCCGCTTCCGTCGCTGAGCAGCTCGATCTCGTCGTCCACGGTCAGCTCCTGGGGCGCGTGCGGGTGGGGACGACGGGAGTCTATGCACCGGGCGCCGTGGGTGGCGGCCGTGTGGCCGGTCTTCACCCCTGCTGCGCGGGTGAACGTGCCACCGTCAGGTCATGGCCCAGGGAAGTCGTGCATCGACGACGAAGTAACCGGCGCTCGGCCGTGCTGAAAGCGTCCCTCCCAGGCTCTCCGCGCGTTCGACCATGCCGGTGATGCCCGAGTGCGGTCGAGGTGCTCTGACGAGGCCGTCGGGCAGGGGGTTGGTGACGATGACGGTCACACCGGAGTCGGGAGCGCCGCGCAGCTTGATGTCCACCGGGAAGCCCGGGGCGTGTCTGATCGCGTTGGTGACCGACTCCTGCACGATGCGATAACAGGTGCGCGTGAGAGTACGGCCGGCGGTGTGTCCTTCCTCGACGACGACCGTGCTCGTGATCCGAGCGCCCTGCTCCTTGAGCCCGTTGAGCAGCTCCGTCAGGTCGGCGAACGACACATCGGTGCGCCCGTCGGCGCCGGTGCGGAGCGTTGCCAGCAGATCTTGGAGCTCAGCGCCCGCCTGTCGCGCGGCGGCTCTGATCTGCGCGGTGAACTCGCGGACGGCTGGGCTGTCCGACGCGACCTCCAGGGCCGAGGCCTGGAGCGCGATCCGAGCGAGAGAGTGGCCGACGGTGTCGTGGACCTCCCGAGCCAGAGCGGCCCGCTCCTCCGCCGCCGTGAGTCCGCTCTGTCCCAGGGGAGTTGCTGCGCCCGCGCGGGTGCCGGTGGCAAGTCCGCCGGACCCGCCGATGCCGACGACTGCCAGCCGGTCTCTCGCTCGTGTCGTGGCCACGTAGAACAGAGACCGCTCTCGGAGCAGCCCGTCGGCCCGGTCCCCTGCGGGCATGCGTTCCAGGGCGCGCTCGACGCTCGAGAGGTCGAGCACCACGACGTCACGGAACTCCATTCCCTTGGAACGGTGCATGGTCATCACCAGGACCCGGCCGGTACCCGGTGTGTCCTTGCTACCGACGAGCTGAGCGGGCACGCCCGCGCGCTCCAGGTCGCGG
The DNA here is from genome assembly GCF_013004695.1 of Promicromonospora citrea. GTDB lineage: Bacteria > Actinomycetota > Actinomycetes > Actinomycetales > Cellulomonadaceae > Promicromonospora > Promicromonospora citrea. The sequence continues at coordinate 42,514 of NZ_JABEMG010000013.1, read as the reverse complement.
CGTACCGTCGCCGCCTCGTTACCGGTACGCACCAGCACCGCGATCGTCTCGGGCAGCACCCCGTCTGCAAGCCACCGTCGGACCGTGTCGATCGTCGTCTCGTACGCCTCGGAGGTCGTGGAGCAGCGGGAAAGGCTCGGCGGTGGGCCGGACCGTGCCGATCGCAGGCCGGTGTCGTCTACCGCGTCGTCCTCGAGGCCGACGAAGTCGTGGCCTGCGAGAGCTCTCGTCGCATAGTCGAGGTTCTGGGCAGTGGTTCGGTAGTTGAGCCGGAGCCGGCGGGACCGGCCGGCGACGTGGATTCCGTACCGCGCCAGCACGATCGGCGGGGCATAGATGCGTTGATGGGCGTCCTCGGCGAGAAACAGGTCGTCCGCCCTGCGAGTGACGAGGGCCCGCAGGAGGAGGAGGCGAGCCGGCGTGAGGTCCTGCGCCTCGTCGACGAGCACGTGGTCCGCCACCCGACGGCCGGTTGTCGCTGCTACCTCGTCGAGCGCGACCGCGGTCAGCATCGCCTTCTCGTCGTAGTCGGTCGTCCCTGCCGTCGCGGCCAGCCTGCGGTAAGCCTCCACGACGTCCCAGAGAGCGGCACGTCGTGCCCGTCCGAGCGGGACCCCTCGGCCCTGCCTCCGCCCGTGAAGGTAGGCGTCGCGCGTGGAGATTTTCTGCGGAAGCACCACGTAGGCGTATTCGGATTGCAGGAAGTCAGTGTTCCGCAGCTCTTCGGGAAGTCGGTCGCCGGTCAGGCGCAACGCCTCTGCCCACAGGGCTGAGGTCGGGGTGGCGGGTACCACGTCCGTCCGCGAAGCACCGAGCACAGCGCGAGCTGCGGAGCCGACGTCGAGCTTGTTGTCGGCGGCGTGGGACAAGAGATGCCGAGCCACCGCGTCTACCGTACCGACGTGTATCCCAGGGTCCCCCGGGCGCCTTGCCGTCAGGACTTCCCTGTCGAGCTGCCGCAGGTTGGCCACCAGCGTGGCAGCCAACGTCCGGTTGAAGGTCGTGAGGACGATTCGGGCCTTTGGGTCTCTCCGATGGAGCATGCGGGCCCGATGGAGCAGTACGACCGTCTTGCCCGTCCCCGCGCCGCCGGACAGTCTGAAGGCGCCGGATGTGGGTGCGTGGACATAGCTATGTTGCTCCGGATGGAGGAAGACGCGCCAGCGGGCGAAGCTTCCCTCGATCGCGGCTCGAAGATCCTCGTCGTCCTCGAGGTAGGTGAACTCCATACGCGAGGCCGGATGATCCAGGGCACCGATCAGGTCGTCATCGGTGTCCCGCTCGGTTCCGCCCTGCACCGGTTGGACACGGTAGGCGGCTCGGACCTCGCCCGTCGTCCTGCCGTCGGCGAGCCAGAGCAGTGCATCCGTCTGAAAAGCCGATGGAGCTGTGAGCGCAACCTCGAGAAAGCGGTCCTGGTCGGTCGCGAACAGTGCCTCGTGCGCGGTGGACGGCGCGACGCCGAGGTCGACGAGGTCCTCGAACGTGATGCCGAGCCCCTGCAGGAGGGGGAGGGGCGCCGTCTCGACAGGAGCTGCCGATGGCTCCGAGGAGGATGTCGGCGGCAGATCCGTGACGAGGTCGACGCGAACCACCTCGGCGCCGCTCGTGCGCGGGTTGCGCTGGAAGATGACGCTCCGAGCGTATTCGATCGCCTTGTCGTGCGGATAGGTTCCCAGGTAGACGTACCGCGTCTCGTCGTCGGAGCCGGTGAGCTTGATCAGGACCGCGCGCCATCCGTCGTTGACCCGCCCTGTCCGGGCGCGGCGGTCCGCAGCCTGTTTCATCGGTTCGATGTGTAGGCCGGGTGTCGTGTCATCCCGCCGGAGCTTGTCGATGAAGGCCCACGCCTGGGCACGCAGGCTGCCGTCGAGAGCCGGGATTTCGGACGGAATGATCACCTGGGGCACAGGGGCGAGGGTAGTCGTCTCCCGACGCGCCTGACCGGATGGAAGGGTTACCCGATCGGGCAGCTCATGTGACCTGATCGGGTGTCGGCGCGACACCATTTCGAGCGATGCGCCACCGGCGGAATCCGGGGCAGAGTCGATTCCAGGGCGCACAACGGCGGCTCAAGCTGTCGCAAGGCAGTGGTGGCCGGGCCAAGTCGTATCACCCGGGTGAACTGGAGCCTCCAGAACACCTGCCGACGTGTACCCGCTTCGCCGTCTGAGAAGGTCGGACGGAGCAGGACCGACAAGGGGAGGCCGTGGGGAAGATGCAGGAGTGGCAGCGGGGCGAGGGCGCACTCGCGAGGCTCGTGGCCGAGCAGACCGAGACGTGTCTCGCGGTCTATCGGGAGGATCGGAGCCGTGTCGAGCAGGACGCGAACAACGAGCTGAGGATCGCCGAGGGTGGGTACAACAACCGCCAGCTCGAGGAGACCGTGCAGAACGCCGTGGACGCCGCGCGTCGTGGCGGCAGCAGGCTCGAGGTCAGACTCACGGCGGAGACGCTGTACGTCGCGAACGACGGCGAACCTTTCGACGCGGCCGGGGTCAACGCGCTCCTGGCATCCGATCTCTCTCGTAAGGACGGCGAGAGCATCGGCAGGTTCGGTATCGGCTTCAAGTCGGTGCTAGCCGTCACGGATCGGCCGAGGATCTTCAGCCGATCGGTGTCCTTCGGCTTCGACAAGGCATGGGCCGAGGCGACGCTCCGGCAGTACGGTTTCGAGTCCCCCCGATACCCGACGATGCGGCTCGCCCAGGTACTGGACCCGGCTGCACATGCCGCTGCAGATCCGCACCTCAAGACGCTGATGGAGTGGGCGAGCACCGTAGTGGCGCTTCCTCTCTCCGGAGCGCACCGGGCCTTGAGTCAACGGATCATGAGTTTCCAACCGGAATTCGTCCTCTTCGCCCCACACGTCACGGAGGCCCGGTTCTACGACCTCACCACATGGACCGCCGGCGGTGCAGGTGAGATCGGGCACGAGGACGTCACGGACGACGTCGTCCGCCGGGTCGCCAACCCAGACGGCACGGTCACGATCGAATTCGGGGGCCGGTCGGAGGTGTGGAGTCTGGCCGAGGCGCAGCACCGGCCGAGCGCACGGGCACGCGCGGAGGCAGGCAGGGTCGCCGACCGCGAGGAGGTTCCGGTGCAGTACGCAGCCAAGGTGCCCGTGGGCGGGGTGGGCCAGTTCTGGGCGTACTTCCCCACACGGGAGCGCACCACGCTCTCCGGTCTTGTCAATGCCCCGTGGAAGCTCAGCGATGACCGGCTCGGACTCCTGGAGACGGCGTTCAACGAAGAGATCCTGACCTCGGTCCTGCCACGGTTGGTCGGCGAGGCCGTCCAGGTCTACGGGGAGCAGGAGGATCCGGCGCGGATCCTCGACGTGTTGCCCGCCCGAGGTCGGGAGAACCGTGGTTGGGCGGACGAGACGATCAACGAACCGGTCTTCGAGCACCTGCGCACCGTCAGGTCGGTGCCGGACGGCACCGGTGTGCTGCGAAAGCCGGCGGAGCTCCGCTGGACAGGGTTCGTCGATGACGTGGAGCGTGCCTGGCTGCAGGAATGGGCAGACCATCCCGCGGCGCCCAGGGATCGTTGGGTTCACCCAGGTGCTTACACCAGTCCCGAGCGACGCTCGAAGATCGAGCGGCTATTGTCCGGTACCTCAGGCCGTGGCCTCGACGGAGCGACGGCGACACCGGTTGCGACATGGCTCGAGGACCTTGTCGCGGACGGGTCGGTCCGCTCGTCCGCGGCGGCGATCCGGCTCGCTGCCCGGATGTTCCAGGATTCCCAGCGCATCGTGGACGCCGGCCGGCGGTCGCGTGCCGTGCAGGGCGTGCTCGGTGCGCGGTTGATCCGGCTCGAGAACGGGACGTTCCGAAAGCCGGAGAAGGGTCGGATCTTCGTGCGCCAGTCCGACCACGACACGGGCCACGAGTTCGTCGATGCGGAGCTCGTGGCTCAGGACGGGGTCAGGAAAGCACTGCAGGTCCTTGGCATCGTGGTGTTCGACCGCAGCGGTGAGCTGCGCGGTCACTTCGCTCACGCACGTTCTGCCGAGGTCCTCAGGGACAAGGCTCTGCTTGCGCAGACGTGGCAGAGGATCTGGCAGACCGCGCGCATGATCGAGGACGAGGAGACGGTCTACGCGCTGTTCGTCGAGGACTTCGGGGAGAGCCTCGAGAGGGCGATTCGGGTCCGGACCGCCGATGGCTCGTGGCGAGGTATCGCCGACGCCTACCTCGAGGGCCGGCTCATCGCCCGAGGCGTCGGGCGGGACCAGGACCGACTGATCGATCCGCTTTTCCACACCGACAGCGACGTCCGGATCCTGCGCCGGATCGGCGCCGTCGACGAACCGACGTACCGTCCGGACCCGCCGCACGAACCGTGGATGGCCGCCTACGAGAAGGCCGTCGCCGACCGGTTCATCAGCAAGCAGAAGGGCTCGACGCCCCAGCGTGACCGGATCGTCGCGGAGGGGTCAGCCCCGCCGTGGCCTCTGGAGCCGCTCATTGAGATGTCCTCTGAAGCCCGCGCGGTCGTGACTGATGCCCTCGTGCGGCGAGGCACACCCTCGTCGTGGACGGTGCATCACAGCAGCAACAGCAGCTACGGGCGCCTGCCGGTCCGTCCGCCCGAGGTCTGGTTCCTGAACCGGTACGGAGTGTTCGACGTGCCGGGTTTCGGCCACCTGCGTCCGAGCGAGGTGTTCCAGGCCTCGGACGACATCGATGGAGAGGTGTTCCCGACGGTTGAGATCGGCGACGCGTTCGCGAAGCTGCTCCGGCTGAGGACAGATCCGGACGACGAGAACCAGATGTCGCCCGAGGACTGGAAGACGTTGGCTGCACGAGCCGCGACGTGGACGGGCAGTCCCGACGCCGATGCGCGCCGCGGAAAGCTGTACGGGTGGCTCCCGTTCAAGCTTCCGGACGACCCCATGCCGCTGACGGCGCGGGTCGGCCGGCGGTACCAGGAGGTCGCCCCGGAGAACATCGGCGTGACCACCGACCCGGCGGTGTATGACTCGTTGGTGGAGGCGCAGGTCCCGGCCCTCCTGCTGGCGGACAGCGCCGACTGCGAGCAGTTTGTCGAGGTCTGGGGGGCCAGGCCGGGTAAGGACCTTCTGCAGGAGGAGATCCTCGTCGTCCCGGACGGGGAGCCCGAGTACCTGCTGGACCTGTACCCGCCGATGAAGCTCTGGGTTCCGGTCGAGGACCACGAGATCCAGGTGCAGCCCTGCCGGAGCATCGAACGTCTCGTCGCGACTCCGGAGGGGCAGAAGGGCCGTCCGATCAGGCAGCGGCGGGAAGGCGAGGTCGTCCACGTGACCGCGTCGGACCCGGCCGAGGTCCTCACCCAGGTCGTCGCTGCGCTCAACCTGAACATGTCGACTGCGGACATCCGGGGCGTGTTCGACCAGATGGCCGCGCAGAAGTCGCGCAAGCTCGTCGCCACGATCAAGAAGGCTGCGACCAACGACGATCGGCTGCTTGCCGCCGTGGGCGTCGACGTGTTGCGTCGGAGCCTGCCCAAGCAGGTCTTGGACGTCGTCGAGGGCCAGGCGGGAACGGCGGGCCCGCACGAGATCGCGGCGTTGGCTCGCGCCGTGCACGGCGTCGGGGTGCTCAAGCAGCCGTCCATCCTCGCGGCTCTTCAGGACCATGGCCTCGAACCGCCGCGCGAGTGGACCGGGCGCAGCAGAACGCGTCGCTGGGTCGAGAACCTCGGGTTCCCCACGGAGTGGGCCGGGTTCACGAGCAACACCCGTCCGGCGCAGGAGACCGTCGATGGCCCCGCGATGCTCAAGCCGTTGCACTCCTACCAGGTCACCGTCACCGAGCGAATCAAAGACCTGTTCCTGGGCACGGGCAGCGACCGAGGCATGGTTGCGCTACCCACCGGTGCCGGAAAGACACGGGTGGCGGTCCAGGCGCTCGTTGACGGGCTGCGAGAGGGATACATCGCTGACGACGAGCCGATGGTGTGGATCGCGCAGACCGAGGAGCTGTGCGAGCAGGCGGTCGAGACGTGGACCCACATCTGGCGGGCGGTCGGTCCGCAGGTGCCGATGAACGTCGGGCGTCTGTGGGGCAGCAACTCTGTCGTCGAGGACCCGTCGTCCTTCCAGCTCGTCGTCGCAGGCATCGACAAGGTGCGCAGCGTCGCGGAACGGGAACCCGCAAGGTACGAATGGATGCGGGTCCCCTCCGTGGTCGTGATCGACGAGGCACACGCGTCGGTCGCGCCCGAGTACACGAAGGCGCTCGAGTGGTTCGACAGGAGTGGAAGGACACGGAGGGTCAGCCAGCGTCGGCCGTTGATCGGCCTCACAGCTACCCCGTTCCGAGGCCGGTCGCAGTACGAGACGGAGCGCCTGGTCAACCGGTACGGCGGTAACCGCCTCGACGACGGGGCCTTCGCCGACCCCGACAACCCCTACCTGGAGCTCCAGGACATGGGCGTGCTCGCTCGCGTCCGACAGGAGATTCTTGACGGTTCGAAGGTGGAGCTGACCGGTCAGGAAATCGCTGAGATCGAGAAAGCGACCCGCCTCCCGTCGAGCGTCACCGAGCGTCTGGGAGACGACAACGATCGCACGCTTCGCATCGTCGACGACATAGCCGGCCGGCCCGCTGACTGGACGATGCTCGTGTTCGCCTCCTCGGTCGAGAACTCCCGCACCTTGGCCGCATTGCTCTCGCACCGCGGCGTTCCCGCGGTCTCCATCTCCGCGGACACCGACGCCGCGGCGCGGCGGCACTACGTCGAGCAGTTCAAGGCGGGGAGGATCCGCGTCATCACCAACTACGGCGTGCTCACGCAGGGCTTCGATGCCCCTCGGGTGCAGGCGGTCTACGTGACCCGCCCGACCTTCAGCCCGAACGTCTACCAGCAGATGATCGGGCGAGGGCTGAGGGGGCCGCGCAACGGTGGCTCGGAGGAGGTCCTGATCGTGAACGTGCGGGATAACTTCACGCAGTACGGCGACCTGCTCGCCTTCAACACGTTCGAGTACCTGTGGAAGCGGTGAGCGACATGGTGAACCTGGACACCGGCCAGCGGGCCGCCGTCGAGATCGAGCCGGAGACACGGCAGGTCGTCGTGGCAGGGCCCGGCTCGGGCAAGACGGAGGTGGTCGCAGCACTCATCGAGCACCTCATCGAGGAGGAGGACCTCGAGCCCACGACCGAGATCCTCGTGATCAGCTTCTCGAACGCAGCGGTCCATGCGGCAGCCGGTCGTCTCGCTCGCAAGGGACTGGACCCGGTGACCGTGCAGACGATGGATTCGCTGGCGCTGGAGATCCTCCGTGACGTCGGCGACGTCGACCCGGCAACGCTGTCCTTCGACGCCCGCGTCGGGGAGGCGACGAAGGTCCTCCGCGACGAGGGGTGGGATCGGCTCGCAGCCGTACGCCATCTCGTCGTCGACGAGGTCCAGGACGTCGTCGGACTGCGTGCAGACTTCCTTCTGACGATCCTCGACCTCCTGGACCGCGATGGGGGTTTCACCTTGCTCGGCGATCTGGCCCAGGCGATCTACGACTTCCAGCTCGACGAACGCTCGAGGACAACGTCGGCCGACCTGTTGGCGCGTGCCTCGACCAACGGCGACGTCCAGGAGAAAGTGTTGACCGGGCAATATCGTGCCCGCACCCGCGATGCGAGGGGTGCAGCGCGGCTTCGTGACACGGTGGTGGCGGGCGGCGACGCCCTTGAGGACTTCGAGGCCGAGGTCGTCCACGCGGGGACTGTGCCCGATGTCGTCCGAGTAGCCCGCAGCTGGCAGGGCACCACGGCCTTTCTCACCCAGACGAACGGACAGGCGATGCTCGTCGCCCGCGAGGTGGCGGAGGCGGGGAGCGCGGTGCGGCTTCGCCGGCGGGCGGACCAGCGTGTCGTCGCGCGATGGGTCGCCGAGGCGCTCGCGGACTGGCGGCCCGCGTCCATCCGACGGGACGAGTTGTTCGAGCGTCTCGAACAGCTCGACGTCCGGCACGATCCAGCGGACCTCTGGCGGGCGCTGCGGACAGTGGCAGGCTCGCACGGCAACGAGCTCGACGTCGGGCGCCTGGCCCGTCGACTTGCAGGTAGCAGGCCCCTGCCCCCGCAGGTCGTGCACCAGCAGGACGACGGCCTGATCGTCTCGACCGTGCATCGAGCGAAGGGCCTTGAGTTCGACAACGTCGTCCTGGTGGACTTCGCCACGTACGGCACCCGGGAGTCTGTCGATCCCGCGGAGGATCGGCGTTGCCGATTCGTCGCCCTCACTCGTGCACGCGACCGGATCGTCCGTGTGGACGGGCGGTCACGGCGGGTGTTCCGGCAGGGCGACGACCGGTGGTATGTCGGGGGCTACAAGAAGTGGCAGACCTTCGGCTTCGAGCTCCGGGCGGGCGACCTGGACTCGACGACCGTGCCGGGAGACGATGCTGTGCTCACCCAGGAGCACCTCGCGACGAAGGTGAGGTCGGGGGACGATGTCGAACTGGCCCTCGACCCGCGGCGGTCGTCGCTCGACGTGCCGACATACACGCTGCTGCACGACGGCGTTGTCGTCGGACGGACCTCTGAGACGTTCGGGACGGCGCTTGCCCGGCGCATCGGGCCGGCGGAGAAGCGAGCTCACGGGATCCTGCCGTGGCCACGGCTGTCCGGCGCAAAGGTGGAGGACGTCGTGACGGTCGCGGGCGAGGCGGCGGCCCACGTCGGCCGTCGTGGCCTGTGGCTGGGCGTCACGACCGCAGGGATGCTCGACGTCCGCTGGGGCTTAGGAGAGAACACGGGAGAGAACGATGACTGATCGGACGGTCGACGCCTGGTACGCGGCGCGGGAGGCCCTGGTCGAGGCCCTGGTCGCCGATCTGTACGGGGCCACCGATACGGACGACGTCCTGACCGAGGCTCCGTTGTCCCGGTTCGTCGTCGGCATCCTGCATCCCCGGTCGGCCGAACCGATCGAGGACGTGCGGGACGACGACGAGGCCGACACAGGGACCGCGACCGATTCTCGGGACGACCCGGCTGTGGCGCTGGCCCGCATGCGCTACCCGTCCACGACAGGCCTGACGTTCTCCGTCGCGGCGGATACCCCGGTCGTGGAGGTGGAGGTTTCTGCCGATGGCTATCGCGAGGTCGTGGACCCGCAGGAGCAGGCGCAGGCCAAGGAGGAGCTTGCCCGGCGTGCAGCGGAGCGTCGGACGAAGGCAGGGGCGGCAGCGGTCGCGGCACCCGATGTCGAGGAACTGGCCGAGACGCGCGCTGCCACGCGGAACGACGGCTTGTGGAGGGTTGTCCCCGTCGGACCTGCGACGTTCTCGGTGGACGTGGCACACCCCCGTACGGACCAGGAATGGGCCGTCAGCGAAGGGCTCAGCCTGCGCGCTGTGGTCAGGCCCGAGCGTGACGGCGCGGTCAGCATCACGCTGGCACTCGTCAACACGCGGGTGCGACCCGACAAGGGATACGCCGACCACCTGTGCTGGTTCCGACCGCGCCTCGTGGTCACGACTCCCGGCGGTACCTTCGTTGATCGACGGCCGGCGCGCGATCTGACGTTCCAGGACGAGGACGAGCGAAGCGGCGAGCTCCTGTACCGGCGAGAGCGGCACCTCGCCGTAGGTCACGGCTGCGCGGTCGTCTGGGAGGAGAGCGACCACGTCCGGCGACTCGAGACGACGTTCTTCCCGAGCCATGACCTACGGCTCGCGAAGGCGGACCGGAACGACGTCCCGACGCTCGGCATGAAGAGTCTCGGGTCGGGCGACGACCGGAGTGCGCTGGTCGGACTGGTCGACGTCTACGAGCAGTGGATCACGCAGCAGGAGTCCGGGATACCCGAGATCGACCCACGGCACGTCGTCACAGCCGAGCGGCATCTGACGGACGCTCGGCGGGCGGTCGAGCGAATGCGCGCCGGGATCGAGCTGCTCGACCGGGACCCGGAGGCAGCCCGTGCGTTCCGGGTCATGAACCAGGTGATGCAGCAACAGCGCGTCAGGCAGGTGATGGTCCGCAAGGGCCTCGACACTCCGCCCGACGAGGAAGAGCAGTGGCGCCCCTTCCAGATGGCCTTCGTCCTCCTCAACCTCGTCGGCCTGGCGGAACCCGGTCACAAGGACCGGGATGTCGCGGACCTGCTGTGGTTCCCGACCGGCGGTGGCAAGACGGAGGCGTACCTCGGCCTGATCGCGTTCACGCTGGTGCTGCGTCGCCTCCGTGGTGGACCCGAGATCGGCGCCGGTGTCGGCGTGATCATGCGCTACACCCTGAGGCTCCTCACCATCCAGCAGTTCGAGCGGGCCGCTGGTCTGATCTGTGCCCTCGAGGAGTGGCGCCGGCGAGAGGCACCCGGCCTCCCGAGGTTCTCGATCGGCCTCTGGGTCGGGCAGGGGGCGACGCCGAACGACGTGAAAAAGGCGGCGAAAGCGCTCAAGAAGATGCGGGACGGCGAGGAGCCGACCGATGAGGGCAACCCCCGACAACTCCTGCGCTGTCCTTGGTGCGGGACGTCCCTTCCGGTGGCCGCGTACGAGGCCGACGTGCACGGTGACCGGATGACCGTCCACTGCCCGGCCACCGCGTGTGAGTTCCATGACGGGCTGCCCGTCCACCTCGTCGACACCGACGTCTACGCCGAACGGCCCTCGCTCGTGATCGGCACGGTCGACAAGTTCGCGATGCTTGCCTGGCGTGGTGAGGCGGGCGCTGTGCTGGGCGCGTTCCACGATGTCAAGCCCGATCTGATCATTCAGGACGAGCTGCACCTCATCAGCGGCCCCCTCGGCACCCTGGTCGGCCTCTACGAGACGGCGATCGATGCCCTGGCCACGTCGGACGAGGGCGTTCGGCCGAAACTAGTGGCCTCCACTGCGACCATCCGCAGAGCGACATCACAGGTCAGGGCAGTGTTCAACCGCGCGGCGCAGCAGTTTCCGCCGCCTGGCCTGGACGCCGGTGACTCGTTCTTCGCAGTCGACGCTGAGCCACACGAGCGACCGACGCGGCGCTACGTGGGCGTCATGGCGCCGTCGACGAGCCACGCCACGCTGCTGGTTCGGGTCTACGCCGCCCTGCTGCAGGCGGGCAAGGACCTCGACGCGCCCGACGAGGTGCGCGACGCATACTGGACGATGCTGGGCTACTTCAACAGCCTGCGGGTGCTGGGGGCCGCCTACATCCAGTCGCTCGACGACGTGCCCGACCGCATGAAGGTCGTCGCCGCGCGGTCAGGTCAGGAGGTAAGGCAGATCCGTGACCCGCGCGAGATGACGTCCCGGAAGAAGTCGAGCGAGATCCCCGAGGAGCTCGCACGGCTCGGTACCTCGTTCCCCCACGAAGACAGCCCGGACGTGGTCCTTGCGACCAACATGATCTCGGTGGGCGTCGACGTCGACCGGCTCGGCCTGATGAGCGTCATGGGGCAGCCGCAGATGACCTCGGAGTACATCCAGGCGACCTCACGCGTCGGCCGGTCCCGTCCCGGCCTGGTGGTCACGATGTTCAACGCCGCCAAGTCGCGAGATCTGTCCCACTACGAGTCCTTCACCAGCTACCACCGCGCCCTGTACAAGCAGGTGGAGGCCACCGGTGCGACACCCTTCGCACCGCGGGCGCTCGACCGGGCGCTGCACGGCCTGCTCGTGATTCTCGCCCGCCACACCGTCGCGGGGGCTTCCGGGAGCACGTCGGTCGCGGCGCCGGTCGGGGCGGACGCGTTCGATCGTCTGATCGACGTGATCGTGAACCGTGCGCGCTCGGTCAAGGCCGGGAGCGAGACCGAGGTCCGCGTGGCGCTCGAGGGCCTCGTCGAGCGCTGGACGGACGCGGTCGAGGACCACGACGTCATGAAGTACGAGGGCTGGATGAGCGACGAGAAGGCACTGATGGTTCCCGCAGGCGGCGCGCCGTTCGGCGCCTCGGCCGAGACCGTGCCCGTGGACACCTTCCCCGTGGATGAACCCGCCTGGCCGACCCTGACGAGCCTGCGCAACGTCGACAGAGAGAGCACACTGCGGATCGTGACGCGAAGGAAGGCGAACTGATGGCTGTTTCGGACAAGCCCAAGGCGCGGCAGAGCCAGCTGGTGACGACGTATGGCGTCGGTTCGCTGTTCCCTGCCGCCGACGCGAGCTTCATGATCTGCGGGATCGACGAGTGGGACACGAAGTTCGCTCCGACGGTCGAGGAGCCCCGCCTCGCCCGATCGCTCGGGGTTCACACCTTCCATGCACCGCCGACGGGGAGGAGACGTGGCGACGTGCCCGCGGTCCGCTTCCCGGAGTGGCACTACTGCTCGGGCTGCCGGCGGCTCGCGCCGTTCTGGAAGTTCGGCGCCAAGAAGGGGGAGACGCGGTGCGAGGAGTGTGCTCGCGACCTCACTCCGTCCCGCTTCGTGGCCTGCTGCGAGAACGGACATATCGAGGACTTTCCCTACTTCCAGTGGGTCCACCGTGGCCAGGAGGCGCAGGGGGGTGCGGAACACCGTCTGACCCTGTGGACAAGCGGTAGCTCGTCGTCGCTCGCATCCATCGTCGTCTCCTGCTCCTGCGGTGTGCGCCCGTACAACATGGAGGGTGCCTTCGGAGCGGGTGCGCTCCAAGGCATCAGGAAGTGCTCCGGGAGCAGGCCCTGGCTCACAGACGCACCGAACGAGCCGGACTGTGACCGACCCCTGCGGGTCTTCCAGCGTGGTGCATCCAACGTGTGGTTTCCGGTGCAGCGGTCCAGCATCTCGATCCCGCCGTGGTCGAGCGCGGCGGCGCAGTTCGTCACGACGCACTGGTCGGCGCTCAAGCCGATGTACGAGAACATGGGCGAGGCGGCCGCCTGGCCGGCGATCGTGGCCATGATCGGTGGTCAGGACGGGATCACGGCTGACGCGGTGGTCGACGTGGTTCGGCAGCGGTTGGGTCTCGACGCGGACGAGGCACCGGACGACGACACCCTGCGCAGCCAGGAGTACGAGGCGCTCGTGGCGGGCCACGTCGGTTCGCGGCGCGACTCGTTCCAGTGCACCGCTGTCGGTGTCCACCCGTCGCTCGGCGGCCTGGTCGCGCAGGTCTCACAGGTGAACCGCCTGCGAGAGGTGCGGGTGCTGTCCGGGTTCTCGCGAGTCACCCCGGTCGAGTCGGAGGCGGGTTCGGCGCGGACGGCCGCCCTCGCCGCGGACAAGGCCGGGTGGCTTCCTGCTGTCGAGGTCATGGGTGAGGGGATCTTCGTCCGACTCGACGAGGATGTGGTCGCGGCCTGGGAAAGCAGCGCGTTCGCCGCAGAGCGCGAAGCGGCGATCCGCTACGCGCAGGACGCACGTGACGCAGCGATGAAGATCGCCACCGAGCCGGTGAATGCTCGGTTCGTGGCGCTGCACAGCTTGGCGCACATGCTGGTCAAGGAGCTCAGCCTCGATGCGGGCTACCCGCAGGGTTCGATCCGCGAGCGAGTGTACGCGTTGCCTGGCCAGGCGGGGATTCTCCTGTACACGGCGTCCTCCGACTCCGCCGGTAGCCTGGGCGGGCTCGCAGCCCTCGCTGCCACGCAGGACCTGGCGCAGGTTGTCCGCAACGCGTTCGAACGAGCCGCCTGGTGCTCCAACGATCCGGTGTGCGCCGAGACCGGGTCCACCGGTGCCGACGCGCTGAACCTCGCTGCTTGCCATGCGTGCGTCCTCGCGCCGGAGACGACGTGCGAGCACCGCAACCAGTTTCTCGACAGGTTGTCCGTGGTCGGCACGCCGGAGAAGCCGGAGCTGGGACTGGGTCGGGCCGGCATCGGGACGGTTGTCCCGATGCCGTCGGAGTGGCTTCGAGCTCTCGCCAAGGCGGACGTGACGCCTGCCGAGCGTCAGTTCGCCGAACGTCTGGTGGCTGCAGGCGGCCCGCACCTCCCCGTTCCCGAGATCGGCGCCGAGATCGACGGGACGATCGTCTCGATGCTCTGGAAGGACGAGAAGGTGTTGGTAGATCTCGAGCGCAGGCTCGGCGCCGACCAGGAGCGCCTCGTCGCGCACGGATGGAAAGTTCTCCCACCCGAGGAAGGAGCGGTCAGCGCTGCCCTGACCGACTGACCCTCACCGCGGCGTGACGGACTCTCGGAGCACCGCCTCGATCGCGTCCGCGATCGAGGCGGGCTCCTCGTGCTCCCAGAACCGCAGCACGGTCCAGCCCTGGTCGGTGAGCACCCGCGTCGTGTCGGCGTCACGTTCGACGTTGTCCCGGAGCTTCTGCCGCCACCAGTCGGCGTTGGCCCGGGGCTGTGTGGCGTGCTCGGGACACCCGTGCCAGAAACAGCCGTCGAGGAAGATCGCGACCTTGGCGCGGGTGAACGCGACGTCCATGGTGCGACGCGGCCTGCCGGGCACAGGGTAGGTGACCCGGTACCGGAGGCCGCGGGCATGGAGGAGGCGGCGCAGGTCGAGCTCCGGCTTGGTGTCCTTCCTGCGGGCGACGCTCATGCGTCGGCTCACGTCCGGTGTGGACGCACCCGGATGAGGGCCCAGCGAGGTCATGGCGTCACGCTACAGGTCCTCCGGTCAGGCGAGATCGGCTGCGCGGATCGCGCTGACCGCCTGCCGGGCGGTTCGGTCGAGCTCGGCCACGAGTGCGTCGTCGTCCAGGGCGTTGAGGGAGAGGAAGGGGACGACTCGTCGCAGCTGCGTCAGCATCGAGCGGAACGCCTCTCGCTCGTTGACACCGTTCAGTTCCCCGGAGTCCCGCAGGGACCGCCACACGAGCAGGAGGTTCCTGACGATCTTGGGGCTGGCGCCGATCTGGGCACGCCGCGCGTAGACCTGGTCGAAGTCGGCCTCACCAAGGACCGTGAGGGCCTCGTAGGGGTCGGCGAGCGTCGTGTCGTGGACGAGCTCGGCACGCCACCACAGGCGGCCGAACACGTGCCGGGTGATGTCTGTGTTCTTCACGCGGTCGCCCGGAGGATTGGGGTAGCGCCACCAGGCGACGTCGGGCATCAGGACCAGGGACAGGAATGCCCATACCTCGCGAGACGCGGCCTCGGCCGGCGCGATGTCCATGGTTCCGTGCAGGAGCCGGGCGAGGGCGACATCGAACTCCGTCGTCCGGGTGGCTGCGTACGGATACCCATGCTGCCGGGCGAGGACACGGACCGACGCGGCCAGGTCGTCGAGTCGATCGGGGAGCACGCGCGTCCCACCCGTCGCGACGTAGACGGCCGCGTCGTCGTGGACCGACGCCCGGACGGTCAGCTCCGCCGGCGAGACGACCGAGGCGTACTCCTCGAACAGGGCATCGATCCGACCTCGGAGGAGGCGTGGGTAGAGGACACTCATCGGTCACCCCCGAAGATGTTCACCGCGGCCTGAACCTCCGTTGCCACCAGCGACGGGTTGTCCTTGGCGCGGAGCCGTACGTCCTTCACCGTCCGTTGCCCGAACACCCGGACGAAGACATCCCGGAGCATCGCGCCGAGCGTCTCCTCGTCGTACTCGGCGTCGTCGTCGAACTCGTCGGACGCCAGAGCGTGCTCGACCATGACGCGTGCGATGTCGGCGTGCACGGCTGACAGGACCAGGCGGTCGACCGGTCGTGGCTTGCCCGCGTTGCCGAACGCCTCCGCAACCTGCTTGTGCCGCGCGTTGACGAGCAACAGCAGCGAACCCATGGCGGCCGACTCCAGCGACCCGCTGATCTGGAGGTGCCACGCGGCGCCCTCGGGCAGGGACGTGCCCGCGAAGTCGATCACCGAGATCGGAAACTGCGACGCGTCGCCCTGGAGCCGGATCGACGAGCGCTGCTCCCAGATCATCGACCCGGCGCGCCAGGGCGCCAGCGGATCGACCCTTGCGCACGGCGTCGCGAGCACCACGACGGTGTCGATGTCGAGCACTCCGCCGACCACCGACCCCGGGATCACGACCTCCAGGTCGAGCTCCGCGACACCGGGCTCGGTGAGGTGCTCGGCCGCAGCCCTGCCGAACAGCCCGGAGCCACTGGACCTCCAGACGACGCACACGTCGAGGACCGCTTCTTCCGGGAGCCTGCACTGCGCACGGATGGTCTCGACATCCACCCGGATGCTCCGTCGGAGACGGAGATCCAGGTTGTAGTCCCAGGTGTCGAGCGCCTCGGGGAGGACGACCGGCTCGTCACCGAGCACGAGGGTCCAGGCGGACGGTTCGACGGCCGCCTGGTGCGGGCGAAGATACGGGTAGGCGACCCTCGTCATGGCCGCACCGCCTCGGCCTCGATCTCGACCACGGTCATCGTGTCCTCGGTGGGGCGGACGAGCAGTCTCCACGTCCCGTGGCCGTCGTTCCGGACGAGCGCCGACGGACCGAGGATCGTCGTACCGTCGGGGGTCACCCAACCGAGCGGTTGTGGTTGGTCGGTGCCGTCACGGTCCCGGCCCGTCGCGTCGATCGAGGTCGCGATCGACAGCCTGGCATCAAGTCGCACCGTCGCCTCGCCGGTCAGCTTGAACTCCTGGACCAGCGCCGGCCTGTCGTGGTGGTGGGTGTGAAAGGGATCGCCGACGTACTCGACCCGCACGCGGGGCAGCGTCTGCGCCGCGATCGCGTGCGCCGGCGCCTGCGTCCGGCCCGGTCTGGAGGCGAGCGTCCTGCCGGTGGTTCGCGGGTCGTTGTCGTCGCGCGTCCGCGACTCGAACGCGGCATGCCTGCCGCCGAATCCCGACGAACCGCGGACCAGGTCGGAGAAGTAGTTGCTCGCCGCTCCCAGCGCCATCTCCCTGCCCTCTGATCCGACGACGACCCTGAGCCCGCTGATCTCCTGCTGCGCTTCCGTCAACCTGCGCGTCACCGCCTTGACGTACCGACGCTCGTCCGGAGGAAGGCTGTCGGCGTTCCATGCGTCGTGGGTCGGCGGTTCGGCCCGGGCGAAGACCTCGTCCATGGACGGGTCGACGCGGAAGACGCCCGCGTAGCCCTTGAGCTCAGCCTGGGGCTTGACGCCTTTCGCGTAGGTCACGACCAGCTCGGCCGACCGCATGAGGCATACGTGGTGGACGAGTGTGTCGTCGAAGCCCGCGCTCTCGGCCGCGCGGGTCAGGGTCCAGGGCAGGACGAACGTGTCATGCAGTCCCAGGACGCCCAGCAGACGCTTCGGCCGTCCGGAGGCGAGCTGCCGGGACTCGGGCCCGTTCATCCGGCGGTAGGCCTCGACGAACATCTGCACCGGATGCGTCAGCGCCGGGTCGGGGACGGGATGGTCCTGTCCGTCGACCGTCACGTGAAAGGTCATGGCGGGTCTGCCGTCGACGCGAGGGAGCATCTTGGGCCAGAGCTGCCACAGGATCGTCTCGGCCAGGTAGTCGCCGACATCACCCGGTGACCCCAGGTCCTCGTCGATCTCCGGGTCGACGACCACCACCGTGGTGCCGGTCTCGTCCGCCCCGAACGGCGCCAGACCCAGCCGTTCCGCCATCTCGTCGGCCTCGGCGTCGACCAGCGGTTCGACGAGTCCCTCGCTCACCATGCCCCACCAGTGCCTGCCGGTGTACCTCGCCTCGCCCCTGCCGACGACGGACTCGGTATAACTGTGGGCGAGGGCCGAACCGATCAGGCGTGTCTGCAGCCGTCCCTGGTGCCGTGTGCGGGTGTGGATCAGCACCGTGTGCGCCCGGGAGAGCATGAAGAAGATGCCCTTGCCGAAGCCGTAGGTACCGCCGCCGAGCTGGGTGTCCCGGGGCTCCCCGACGTTGCGCACGAACGTGACGAAGTCCCGAGGACCGTCGGTCACGGCATCGGCGCGGGTGGGGCCGCCCAGACCCTTGGTCCCGCGGTCCGACACCGCCAGCACGCGGATCGAGTTCCGGCCCAGGGACGTGCGCAGCGGGAAGTGCTCGGCGTTCCGAGGACAGCCCTCGAGCAGGAGGGCGCGCCAGGTGTTCGCGTGAGCGGCTCCGACGGTGTACAGGTCGAGGCCGAAGTGCACGTCGACGCCCGCCTCGTCGGTGCGAGCGTCCCAGCTGTTCTGCGCCGCCTCGCGAACGAGCACCGTGAGAAGGTCCAGCGCCGGACGTCCGAGCTGACTGCGGATGCCTTCGGCGGCTGACGCCCCTTCTGGCGGGTATTGCTGCGACTCCCACGCGGGCCGCGGACGCGCGGGGGCGAACGAGAACGGGGTGTCAGTCATGATTCGTAGGTGCTCCTGAGCTCAGCAGGTGTGCGACGTCGGTCTGTGGCAGTGCAGCCGGGACGCCGGCGGTCAGGTCCACGGAGTAGTCCACGTCGACGACCGTCTCCGGCACACCGGCCGCAGTGAGGCCGGCGCGCGTGAGTCGAGGGAACGTGTCGTCGACGGCGTACCACCGTTCGTCGGAGACGGTCCAGGCGCGGGCGTCGTTGCCCTCGACCGCCCCGATGACGTAGCCCGCCGCGGAAAGCAGCGTGTGAACGGCGGGCTCGTCGTCGGACAGCGTGACGACCTCCTCGGCGAGCTCTCGCAGGGTGACGGCGTTCGCGGTCGATGCGCTCGCGAGGCGGAAGACGGCGAGGAGCAGCTGCGCGTTCTCCGGCGGTTCCAGCTGGTCCAGGCCATGGATACGGATGACGCGACCCTCCACATGACTCGTCGTCTTGGCCTCGACGGCGACGCCCGCGAGGACGAAGTCGTGCCGCGCACCGTGCGGACCCGCCCAGCACCGATGTGCGCTCGCGTCGTCACGGAGCAGTCGTCGCAGGACGAGTAGCTCGCCGTACAGGCCGGACGCGGCCTCGTCGGACAGTACGCCGGCCGGCCGGTCGAAGAGAGATCGCCAGCGGTCGACGACCTGGTAGACGGCCTTCATCGGTTGGTGCCCGAGCTCCTCGAGCTCGACCACGACGTCTGCACACAGGTCGTCGAACAGGTAGGACAGCTCGGGGCGCCCGCACGACAGCGCGACATACGTCGTGTGGCTCCGCTCGTCCTCCAGCACCCGTTTCCGCAGCACCAGACCGGGGCCGTCGAGCCCGGACCGGACCCTCGTGGAGGAAAGAATGGGGACGAGGAGGTGTCGGGAGCCGTCCTGATCGACCGCGAGGGACACGTGGCCCCACGACGTCTCGCGGGGGAGCTCGTGCACCCGCAGGCGCGTGTCGGAGGAGGGAGGAGCAGCGAGCAGACGTTGCCACTCGGCCTCGAAGCTCGTACGGGACGTGCCGGTCACTCCTCGTCCTCCAGGGCGCTGTAGTCCTCGTCCTCGATCGAGATGCCGGACAGGTCCGCCTGGATGTAGCCGTGCGCGGCGACGTCGCCGGACAGCACCTCCGGGAACACCAGGCCGACGCCGATCACGTGCTCCTCGGCGGCCAGGGGTTCGCGCGTCTCGGCGGCGTGTGCCGTCGCGGGTTCGGAGTCCTTGTCGATGGGATAGAGCGCGAGCAGACCTGTGTCCGGCGCGAGGACGGTGCGAAGGCGCATGAGGTCCTTCTCGGTCGCACGCGAGTGGTCGCCGGACAGGTCGACCACGGCGTCCTTGCGGCTCATCAGGGTCTTGATGTCCGCGAATCCCTCCCTGTGCGTCTTCAGCCGCGCGCGTACGACGCGGCCGACCGTGACACCTTCGCCGAAGGAGAAGTCCTTGGGCCCGCCTGCCGGGTTGCCGATGACCGCGATGTTCCATCGCCTGAGCGCGTCCGCGGCACGGACGCGCTTCTGGATGTAGTCGGTCAGCAGCTCCGTGGTCGCCACCGCCCACTCCTCGTGGAACGAGTACTCCGTGAGGAAGCCGAGCACGGCGGTGTAGGAGACGCCATGGAAGACGTAGCGGCCCCGATCGACGATGGGTTCGATGCCCTCGGCAACAGCGGCTTTCACGAGTCCCTTCGCGGCATCGATGTTGCCGAGAAGCCAGTCCCGGTCCGTCCGGAAGTAGTGCGTCTGGAGGCGTTGCCCGCCGTAGGCGGCCGACGCGGTCACGGCGTCCTTCATCTTGGCGCGCGCCGTGACGAGCAGTGCCGGGTGCGTGCGGAGGCGTACGGCGAACTCCAGCGGTGTGATGTCCTCCGACATGTAGCGGTCGATGTCGTCGCGCATCTCGTGCTCTACCACGGCGAGATGCCTGAACCATCCGGCCAGCTCCTCGGTCATCCAGACTCGGGGCAGGTCCGCGTATCCGTGGCGGAAGCCGAACCACCGTCCCATCTGCAGCAGGGTGTCGTACGCCGAGACCGCCCGGACGAAATAGCTGACGGAAAGCCCTTCGAGGGTCAGGCCGCGGGACAGCGTGTTGCCGCCGACAGCGATGGCCACGACCGGGCCGTTCTCGTAGTCGAGGCGGTCCTCGCTCCGAGAGTTGTCCATGACCACCCGGCAGGCCCGGATGACATCGGGCAGCTCCGTGAGCAGGTCGTCGAAGACGACCGGCGTCTCGCCGAGCTGGTCCGCGGGGACGCGCTTCGTCTCGGCCTCCCAGATGTCGCGCAACCTGTCGACGGCGTCGCCGGTGGCGAGGTCGGCACGAAGACTCGACAGAAAGGCTCGCAACGGCTCGCGATAACTGAGGTGGACCGCTGTGTTCACGCTCGTGTGGACGAGCATCGTGCTGTGCGGGTTGCCGGTCCCTCGCACGCGACGGGCAGCGGTCACGAGGAGGAAGTACTCGAGCGCGTCGCGCAGCGATCCGACGATCGTGGGGGAGAAGGTGTCGACGTCGGCCTTCTTCATCGGCCGGACGCTGCTCACGTCCTCGTCCGGGACGATGCGGACCATGTCGTAACCGTCCGGAGCGTCCTCGGGCTCTTCGCCCTCGACCGGGTCGCGGCCGAAGATGACCTCTGTTCCGAAGTGTCCGACCGGCTTCGGAAGGTTCACGACGAAGTCGCGGGGGTACAGGTCGTCAGCCGCCGGATTGATGAGCAGGTTGGCGAACGGGGTCGCCGTGTAGCCGAGATACACGCTGCGGGGGAGACCCTCCATGATCCGGAGGATCAACGGGTTGATCCTCTCCGTCGCCACCGTCGCCTGGTCGGACTCGTCGTCGATGATCAGGGTGGGCGTGTCGACGAGGTGTTGCGACGCCGCCTCGAGCCACGCCGCGAGCTTCCGCAGCACCGTGCCGTTCTTCTTCACCACACACAGCACACGCGACCCGGAAGCCTTGCCGAAGAACGCCGCAGGGTTGGGCGGCGGCACGAAGTCGTGCTCGGCGCTCGTGAGCTGGAACCAGTGGGACGGGTTGGGATCCACGAGCTGCTTGACGAGGCGGTTCTGAGTCTGACGGCGCAGACCGTTGTGGATGCCGGACAGGACGATGACGAACCTGTACCCCCGGTCGGCGGCCTTGGCGACGACCGAGGTGTAGCTCGTCGTCTTGCCGGACTGCACGTAGCCGACGACCAGGCCGCGGGACCTGAAGGTCTTCTCGTTCGGGTGGTTCAGCAGGGAGACGATCCGTGTCGAGGAATCGTCCAACGACGCGATCGCGCCGTCACCCCAGCCGTCGGCGCGGAGGATCTTCTCCACAGCCGGCCAGTACCGGTCGGTCGGCTTCGGCCCTGTGTACCAGGCCGGGCGGCCCTTGCGCTCGACGACCGAGGGCTCGTCGAGCTCCTTGACCTTCTGCGTGCTCTCCTCGAAGCGAGCCCGGATCGCCTCCACGGTCGAGGTCGGTACCCCGAGGACGAGAAGTTCCTTCAACGCGTCCGAGGGGGTCTTGTACTCGAGGTGCGACAAGAAGATCCCGTAGGGCATGTCGATCGAGTCGTCGGTCACTCCGCACTCCCAGCATCCGTCGGTCGCGGGCCTGCCACCAGGGACGACCATAGTTGCGGTCGGCACACGTCGCGTACCGCCGGCCCGATGTCATCCGGGTGAATCGTCCTGGCGACCCGACAGCCGGCGCACACGTGTCCCACGTCGCTGACCTGCAGCGTCGCGGTGCCGGTGTCGAAAGCATCGTTGCACGTCACACCAGGGCCGGCAGCGCGGGTGTGGGACTCCACGGCTACGATGACCGAATGACGAGCACCGCCCGAGCCTTCGAGCCGATCAAGGTTCTCGATCTCTTCGCAGGGTGCGGTGGACTTACCGAAGGCTTTCACCAGTTCCGCCCGGTGGGCGCCGAGGACACGGCGCCTCCGGTGTTCCACAGCGTAGGTGCGGTGGAGTGGGACGCAGCTGCCGCTGCCTCCTACGCGATGAACTTCGGACCGTCGTCTCGCCGTAACCTGCACCACGAGGCGACCGAGATCTTCTGGCGGGACATCACGGGGTGGACCCCGCCGTGGAAGCCGGGTGAGGTCGACGTCGTCGTCGGGGGTCCGCCGTGCCAGGGCTTCTCGGGGCTGAACCGCAACAAGGTGGGAGCCGAGCGCAACCAGCTCTGGCAGCGGTTCATCGACGTCGTCGTCGCCGTCCAGCCCAAGGTGTTCGTCATCGAGAACGTCGATCGGTTCGTCCGGTCGCCGGAGTTTGCCGACCTCAAGAGCCGGATCGGCAAGGACGGGCTGAAGGACTACGTGCTCTGCGATGCGCCGGGAACGAAGCCGGACGACTCCGAGCAGGTCAGGGCGCGCAAGTACCTCCTGAACGCTGCCAACTACGGGGCGCTCCAGGCGCGGAGGCGTGCCATCGTCATCGGCGTCAGGACCGACCTCGGCGTCGCGGCCGGTGCGTTCACCTATCCGAGGCGCGAGTACTCGGAGAGCGCACTCGCCCATCGGGACACGCTCGAGGGACTCGAGCAGGCGGGTGGTGAGAAGGCGTGGAAGACCATCGATCGTCTCTTCGAGAAGACAGCAGGACTGGACCTCGACCGGACCGATCTTCCTGAGGGCGAGCCGAAGACGGTCCCTGAAGTCGGCAAGGAGCTCCGCGGTCCGTTCAGGACCACGGAGCTGCACTTCACACGCAGCCCCGAGCTCATCTCGCTCGCCCGATACCGGGCGATCCCTCGTTCCGGGAACCGGAAGAACCTGCGAGGTCGGTTCTGGTGCCGTTTCCGCGACGGCGAGGAGCTCATCGTCGAGAAGACTGCAGCGTTCCGCGGTCCGGACGGCAAGCTCAACCTCTCGGGCAGATACACCGAGGTCGTCGACGGCGGGCTGCTCGGCACCCGCACGGTCACGGTGACGAGCAGCGCGCTCGAGCCGCACGCCTTCGAGGGCCGGCTCAGCCGGAACAAGGCCGAGGCGTACGAGGTCCAGGTCAAGGACGGTGAGCGGCGGCGGAAGGCCGAGTTCGTCTATCTCTCGACCGAGTCGTGGGACCGCCACGACTCCGGGTCGGGTGACGTGATGGGCAGGCTCCGTCTCGGTGCGCCCTCGGTCACCGTGCGCACCGAGTTCTTCAAGCCGGAGAAGGGTCGCTACCTTCACCCGACTGAGGATCGGCCGATCACTCATTACGAAGCAGCGCTCCTGCAAGGTTTCCCGGAAGACTTCTGGTGGTGCGGGTCCAAGACCGACATCGCGCGACAGATCGGCAACGCGGTGCCGATCCCGCTCGGGCGAGCGATCGCCGGCTCCATCTACGAGTTCCTGAGCGCTGCGTCGGCGGGCAGCCACTGACCCGACCAGGTCAGACCGGGTCGAGCTCGTCCGGCTCGGCCTCAGTCCAGCTCGACGTTGTACGCCGCGAGCACCTCGATGATCGGCTGGTAGAACGAGATGCCGCCCGACGAGCAGTCGCCGCTGCCGCCCGACGTGATGCCGAGCGCGGTGCTGCCCGTGTAGAGCGCCCCGCCGGAGTCGCCCGGCTCGGAGCAGATGTCCGCCTCGATCATGCCGTGCATCGCCACGCCGCCCTCGTACTTCACGCTGACGTTGATGGCGGTGACCTCACCCGAGTGCTCGCCGCTGGCCGTACCGTCGCGGGTGGCCTCCAGCCCGACCTCGGCCTTGCCCGCGGTGAACCCGCCGGGCCGTTCGCGCGCCTGGTTCTCGTACCGGACGACGGCGAAGTCGTTGCTCGGGTAGCTCGCGGCGACGGTCGAACCCACGAGCACGTCGCCGTCCTCGTCGGCGTACCAGGTCTCGACCTCCTCGCCGCAGTGGCCTGCGGTCAGCAGGTGCTTGCCCTTGTGGTTGCTGACGTTGAACGCCATCGAGCAGCGGTAGTCCGGCCCGTAGATCGCGTCGCCGGGAGCGAGCCTCAGGTCGAACACGCCGTCAGTCGGCCGGACCTCGACGGTGTCCGCGACCTGCCGGAGCCGCTCGCGCTCCGCCGCGGTGACCGTGGAGTCGGTGCGGACGACCACCGTGCCGGTCGTCTCGTCGGTGTGCCACGCGATGCCGTCGACGCCGGTGTCGTCGACGGCTGCGCTCGCGGCGGCCAGCTCGGCCGACGACGGCCCGTCGGGCTCCGCCGCCGCTGGTGGCACGGCGAGGACGGACAGCCCGAGGACTGCGCCCGCGGCGACGCTGATGGTGCGGGTCATGGACGTGCGCTTCATGGTGACCTCCTGGGGAAAGATCCCTCGCTGCGAACGTAACCCCGCTAATTTTCACCCGCTGGGTGCATGCATAGGGGTGAAGATGCGCTCGCGGTGCCACCGCAGGTACTTCTCTGACGGGGCGACCGTGGGCGGCTCGAGCACGATCTCTCGCCGCAAGCCTTCGCCCGTGAAGTAGCGGGCGGTCTCTGGCACGCGGTAGGCGGCCGCACGGAGCCGGTGCGACATCGTGACCGTCAGGTGGTCGTCCGCGAGCTCGAGCGTCATCAGCCCGGCGTCGAAGGCGGCGTCGTGCGTGGGACAGGCCGCGACGCCGTTGGCGACGTCGGTGCGCTCGCCGTCCGTCGAGTCACGCCACGGCTTGATGTGCCCGGCGCGCAGGAGGGTGGGCCGCAGGCCGTCGCGACGGCGTTCGGCTTGCGCCGGAACAGCCGGGCCAGCTCCGGCACGGGGGAGGGGAACTTCCGGTCGCCACCGCCGGCGCGCACGTTGGCGACGAGCCGGACTGCGCCGGCCAGCAGCGTCTCGACCGGCAGGTGGTTGACCCGGCCCTGTCCCGAGGCCGGCCCCGAGGTCAGGTCGGGGCGGGTCACGATCTCCCGCCACTGCTGCTCCGCCTGGGCGACGGTGAGGTCGAGGTAGGCGGACAGGGTCACGCCGACAGCCTCGGGCACCGGACGGGGCCCGTCAAGGCGGATTTTCCCTGGACCCCGCCCCGACCTCGCACCACCATCACCCCCATGCCCTCCCCATCCACCAGCACCCGCTCGCCTACCTCCTCGGCCTCGAGGGCGTCGCCCTCCTGCGGGCGTTCGCCGGCGAGCACGGCCGCGAGTTCACCGAGGCGCGGATCGCCGAGATCCGCCGCCTGCTCGACCGTGCGGACGAGATCGGCCCCGGGGTCGACGTCTCCCCCATCTCGGTGCGCGACGGGTACGACGGCTGGTCCGCGACCTACGACGTCGAGGGCAACAGCTGCTTCCCGATGCGTGACGACCTGCTGGCCCCGCTGCTCGACCCGCTTCCGACGGGCCGGGTGCTCGACGCCGCGTGCGGCAGCGGCGCGGTGACCCGGCAGCTCCTGGACCGCGGGCACGACGTCGTCGGTGTCGACGGTTCCCCGGGCATGCTCGGGCTGGCCCGCCGCGCGGTCCCGGAGGCGACCCTCCTGGAGGGCGACCTCGCCGCCCTGCCGCTGCCCGACGGTGACGTCGACCACGTGACGTGCACGCTGGCGCTGAGCCACGTGTCGGATTTGCGGCCGTTCTTCGCCGAGGCGGCGCGCGTCATACGGCCGGGCGGGCACCTGATCACGCTCGACGTGCGCGGCTACTATGCGCGCTCGCCGCTGTTCCCGCTGGTCCAGCAGACGCCGGACGGTCGCGTCGGGTACATGCCCGGCGGCAGCCACGAGACGAGCGACTACCTGCGCGCGGCCCTGCCCCACGGGTTCGTGGTGCGCGCGTGCGAGGAGCTCTTCGCCCCGCCGTACGTGCCGTGCCCGGACCCGGAGCCGACCCCGCTGCCCCCCGGCCCGCCGGACATCTGGGAGCTGGTGTCCTGGGTCCCGGAAGCGTCGTCCGCCGCCGACGCCGGGCGGTCGCAGGTCATCGCCTGGGACTTCGAGCTGCGGCCCGACGTCTGACTACACCCCGATCCGCTCGCCGTCCACGAGCACCTCGAGCTCGGGGCTCCGCTCCGGCCAGAAGCACACCAGCCCGGCGACACCGTGCGCCTCACGCAGCGGCGTCTCGTACCCCCACACGGCGTCGTGCAGCGCGAGGTCGCCGACGCGGACGGACCAGTAGCGCGCGGTGCCCTTGTACGGGCAGTAGCTCACGGCGTCGGTGGGCGTGAGCAGGTCCATCCGCACGTCCGACCGCGGCAGGTAGTACCGCGCGGGCAGCCCGGTCTCGGTCAGCATGACCGGACGGCGCGACTCGGCGACCACCTCGCCCCGGACCACCACGCGCACGTGCCGGGAGGAGCGCAGCGTGTCGACCCGCACGTACGGGCTGCGGGCGTGGAAGTGGATCACCTCGTCCTCCTCGAACCAGGTGTCCATCGCTGACCAGGTCAGCGTGAACGCGCCCCGCATGCCCTCGGTCGGCGCCTCGGGATACCGCTGCGCGGCGCCGGCCAGGACGCGGTCCCCGAGCACGACGTCGTACAGCTCGCTGCGCCCGAGCACGCGCGAGCGCTCGCCGAGCCCGGACCGGCGCAGCTGGGCCCGCAGGTCGCCGGGCCGGAAGAAGTACCGGGGCGCGTACGAGTACTCCCACACCAGCAGCGGGACCGCGTCGGCCACCACCGTCCCCTGGCTGACCGCCCGGACACGGGTCACGCCGTGCTGGACGGTCCCGGCCGGGATCACGAACGGGTTGGTCACGATGTCGGGCACGAAGAACCTCTCGTCGTCGGTCGCGCGGAGGGGCCCGCGCCGTCACGCGAGAGGCAACCGCGCAGGCCGCGGGGTTATTTCACCCGAGGGTCCAGGCGTGCCGCCCGGAGCCGACCGTCTCCTGCGGTGCACCGGGCAGCCGCACCACCGCCCGCGCGTTCGGGGGCACGTCCGCCTCGACGACGACGTCGTCCCCCGTGCGGCGCCAGGCCACCCGCGCCCGCCCGTACGGCGTGTCGAGCGCGGCCTCGGCGTGGTCGAGCCCGGCGATCGGCCGGGGCGCGACGAGGATCGTCCGGTACCCGGGCTCCGCGGGGGCGAGGCCCGCGACGGTGCGGTGCAGCCAGTCGGCGACGGCGCCCAGCGCGTAGTGGTTGAACGACGTCATCTCGCCCGGGTTGATCGTGCCGTCCTCGAGCATCGAGTCCCAGCGCTCCCAGATGGTCGTGGCGCCCATCGTCACCGGGTACAGCCACGACGGGTTGCCGGTCTCGAGCAGCAGGCGGGCGGCGGTCTCCAGGTGCCCCGTGTCGGTCAGGGCGTCGGCGACGATCGGCGTGCCCACGAACCCCGTGCCGATCCGGTACCCGTTCTTCTCCACGAGAGCCGCCAGCCGCCGGCCCAGGCGCTCGCGCAGCGCCGCGTCCCGGACCAGGTCGAACCGGAGGGCCAGCGCGTAGGCGGTCTGCGAGGCCGACGTCAGGTCACCGTCGCGGGTGACGTACGCGGTGCCGAACGCGGCCCGGGCGCGGTCGGCGGTCTCCGCGAACCGGCGTGCCTCGTCGTCCCGGCCGAGGACGGCGGCCGCGCGCGCCGTCAGGTCGCAGGACCGCACGAGGTACGCCGTCGCGACCAGGCCGGGGTCGGTCATGGCCCGGAACGGATCGTCCGGCGGCGCCGCCGGGTCGAGCCAGTCGCCGAACTGGAAGCCCTCGTCCCACAGCAGCGTCTCGCCCGCCAGCCCCAGCACGTGCTCGGTCCAGGCCCGCATGCTGTCGTACTGCGTCGCCAGGACCCCGGCGTCGCCGTAGCGCTCGTGGAGCACCGTCGGCACGACGGTCGCGGCGTCGCCCCAGGCCGCGGCCGGGCGTGACGCCTCGACCAGCACGTTCGGCACCACGAACGGCACGGCGCCCGAGGCGTCCTGCTCGATCGTGAGGTCCTCCAGCCACGAGGCGAGGAACGACCGCGTGTCGAACAGGAAGGCCGCCGTGGGAGAGAAGACCTGGATGTCGCCCGTCCAGCCCAGGCGCTCGTCGCGCTGCGGGCAGTCCGTCGGCACGGACAGGAAGTTGCCGCGCATGCTCCGCACCACGTTCTCGTGGAGCTGGTCCAGCAGGGCGTGCGAGCTCGTGAACCACCCCGTGCGCCGCAGCTCGCTGTGCACCACCTCGGCCTCGACCTCCCACGCATCCGCGGGCAGACCGGACACCTCGACGTAGCGGAAGCCGTGGAACGTCGTGTCCGGCGCCCACACCTCCCCGTCCGCGTCACCCGCCAGCACGTAGGTGTCGGTCGCCTCGGCGGCCCGCAGCGGGCGGACGCCGAGCTCACCGTGCTCCAGCACCTCCGCGTGCCGCAGCGTGACGACGGTGCCGCGCGGTCCCGTCACCCGCAGGCGCACCCGCCCCACGAGGTTCTGCCCGAGGTCGACGAGCTGTGCCCCGCCCGGCGACGTCAGCCGCTCGACAGGGGCCACGGTCTCGGAGACCCGCACCGGCGGCGCCGTCCGGGCCACGGGCACGGGCGCCCCGGCGGCGAACCGCACGCGCTGCCACCGGGAGTCGTCGAAGCCGGGCAGGTCCCAGCCCGGCGTCTCGGCGCGCGCGTCGTACGTCTCACCGTCGTACAGGCTGCTGCGCACGACGGGTCCGTCGTCCGTCGCGCGCCAGTCGCCGTCCGTCACGACGTGCTCGACGCGGCCGTCCGCGTACTCCAGGCGGAGCTGCAGCGCCACGGACGGCTGCGCGCCGTACCGCGGCTCGGGCAGGAACCACCGCTCGGTGAACCAGCCGCCCGCCACGTCGGCGGCGAGCGCGTTCGCCGCCCCCGGCCGCACGAGCGCCGTCACGTCGGTCGACTCGTGCACGAGGCGCTCGCGGTACGGGGTCCAGCCCGGCTTGAGGAGGTGGTCGTCGACCGCGGCCCCGTTCAGCCGTGCCTGGTAGACACCGAGCGCCGTGCCGAACAGCGTCGCGCGCACGAGGTCCTCGGCGACCGGGAACTCGCGCCGCACGCGGAACGGCTGGGCGTCGCGCCGCGCCACGGCGAGCTCGACGAACCGGGCGGCCCACTCGCCGTCGGCCAGGAAGGTCGTCGTCACGTCGAGCGGCGCGCTCCACGGCCCCGGCACGCCGTCCGACCCCGTGACCCGTACGCGCAGCGTGTGCCGGGAGTGGGGGAGGAGGTCGGCGAACGGCCAGGCCACGAGCACGGACTCGCGGCCTTCGAGGGTGACCCGCCGGTCGCCGTCGAGCTCGAGCTCGGCGCGCGCCTGCGTCCAGCCGGGAGCCTCGGTCTCGGTGACCCAGGACAGGCGCGGGCGGGGGACGGCGACCGGCGACTCGGCCGTCAGGGTGGTGGCGAGCGTCATGGGCTTCTCCGGAGGTAGGGGTCAGCCCTTGAGGGCGCCGTTGGTCATGCCCGCGACGATCTGCCGGTTGAAGAACACGTACAGCACGAGCGGCGGGATCGTGATGAGCAGGATGTCCATGAACAGGAGGTTGTACTGGTTCAGCGACTGGCCCTGGAAGTTGTAGAGCGTGAGCTGCACGGTGGCGTTCTCGTCGCCGGGCAGGAAGTACAGGGGCCCGGTGAAGTCGTTGAACACCGCGACGGCCTGCACCACGACCACCGTGATGATCACGGGCCGCAGGAGCGGCACGATCATCGTCCAGAACAGGCGGACCGGGCCGGCGCCGTCGAGGATCGCGGCCTCGTCGAGCTCGCGGGGGATCGTCGCGACGAACGCCCGGAACAGCAGGATGCAGAACGAGAGGCCGAACGTGACCTCGATGAGCACGAGTCCGCCGAGGGTCTTGAACAGCTCGAGACGCTGCAGCACCCACACGGTCGGCACGACGGCGGGCGGCACGATGAGCCCGGCCAGCACCATGGTGTCGACGACGGGGTTGAGCCACGACCGGCGCCGCTGCGTGACGTAGCCGACCATCGCGGCCAGCAGCACCATCGCGGTCACGCTGAGCACGGTGAGCACGGCCGAGTTGACGAACGCGCGCAGCACGATCCCGTCCCGGTAGCTGACGACCTCGACCAGGTTGTCGAGGAACGCCCAGTCCTGCGGCAGCGAGAACTCGAGCTGGGAGGCGTCGGGCGCCGTCTTGGACGCCGTGAGCACGATGAACGCGAACGGGACGAGGAAGACGACCACGCTCACGACGATCGCCAGCACGCCGTAGGCGGCGCGGCGCAGACGAAGGGTTCTCACAGCTCCTGCTCCCGTCGTCGCAGTGCCAGGGACACCGGGACCATGACGGCCGCGACGACGGCGAAGAGCACCACGTTGCC
This sequence comes from Promicromonospora citrea, assembly GCF_013004695.1. Lineage (GTDB taxonomy): Bacteria > Actinomycetota > Actinomycetes > Actinomycetales > Cellulomonadaceae > Promicromonospora > Promicromonospora citrea. Next base: position 12,247 of record NZ_JABEMG010000013.1, on the reverse strand, counting down.
CGCCGTCGAGAGGCCGTAGAAGCCTGCCTGGTACTGCTTGTAGATGACCGAGCCGATGACGTCGCTCGTGAACCCGGGCCCGCCGTTCGTCATCGCCCAGATGAGGTCGAAGGACCGCAGACCGCCGATGAGCGACAGGATGACGACGGTCCCCGTCGCGGGCATGGACAGCGGGAGCGTGATGTGCCGGAACTGCTGCCAGCCGCTCGCGCCGTCCATCCGGGCGGCCTCGAAGTAGTCCTGCGGGATGGCGACGATGCCGGCGATGAAGATCAGGGTCGCGATGCCGAGACCCTTCCAGACGTCGACGGCGGCCACGGTGAGCAGGGCGAGGTCGGGGTCGGTGAGCCAGCCCGGCCCGTCGACCCCGAACCAGCCCAGCACCCGGTTCACGACGCCGTCGAACGGGTCGAGCAGCACCTTGAACGTGATGCCGACGCCGATCGTCGACACCAGCACCGGGAAGAACACGATCGCCCGCAGGTAGCCGCGGCCGAGGATCGGCGAGGTGAGGAACACGCCCAGCGCCAGCCCGAGCACGACCTTGGCACCGCTGGTGAGGATGCCGTAGACCAGCGTGTTCACGAACCCCGTGACGAGCTGCGGCTCGCGGAAGAACTGCACGAAGTTGTCGAACCCGATGAACTCGACGTCGAACAGCGTCCAGCGTGTGAGGCTGAACCAGAACGAGGCGAACGTCGGCACCGCGAAGAACACGAGGAACAGCACGGCGGCGGGGACCGCGAACCACAGCGGGTAGCTCGAGTCGGTCCGGCGACGCGTGGTGCCGGCGGCCTCCTTGCGCAGGAGCGTGCCGGGTGGCGAGAGCGTCGTCATGGTCACCAGCCGCTGAGACCGAGCTGCTGGGCCTGCTTGCGCACGTCCTCGTCGTAGGCGGCCGCGCCGTCGGCGGCCGACCGGATGCCCGAGCCCACCTCGATCGCGATGTTCTCCAGGTTGGGGCCCTTGACCGGCGAGACGAACTCCAGAGCCGGCTCGGCGCGGTCCTCGTCGACGTAGGTCTGCAGGTCCTCGACCATGCGCGGCACCCCGTCCTCGAGCGGGCAGGTGTCGATCACGTACGGGCCGGTCGCGACGCCGGTGTCCTGCGCGATCGCGCACGCCTCGGGGCTGGAGGTGATGAACTCGACGAGCGTCTTCGCGGCCTCCAGCTCCTCGCCCGTCGTGCTGCTCGGGATGTAGACGGCGCCCGGCTGCCAGATCGTCGCCGCGGTGTGCTCGGCGTCGGCGGCAGGCAGGGCGAAGAAGCCGACGTCGTCCAGCTCGTCGGGGTTGTTCTGCGCGATGGCGGGCGCCGCGTTGGTGAGCATCGGGTAGTGCGCGGCGCCGCCCTCGGCGAGCTGCCGCAGCGCCTGGTCGTGCGTCAGCGACGCGAAGTCCTCGTTGAGCAGGCCCGCGTCGTGCACCTCCTGCAGGTGCTCAAAGCCCGCGAGCGCGGGCTCCTGCGCGAACTTCGCCTCGCCCGCGGTGAACCTCTCGGCCCAGCCCGGGTCCTCCTGCGCGACCGATCCGTGCGCGGCCAGGATCAGCATCTGTGCCGTCCACGTCTCGCCGTAGGCCTGGAGCACCGGCGTGACGTCGGGGCGCTCGCGGGCGATCGTCTCGCTGTTCGCGACGAAGTCGTCCCAGGTCTCCGGCACCTCGAGGCCGAGCTCCTCGTAGAGCGGCACGTTGTAGAGGATGCCGCCGCCGAAGGAGGAGCCGGTCGGCGCGCCGTACAGACCCTGGTCGGTGCGCACCGTGTCGAGGAAGTCGTCGGAGACGTGCGAGACCCACTCCTCGTCCGAGAGGTCGGTCAGCGTCTGGTCGGGGTTGAGCGCCTGGAGCAGCGAGCCTGTGTTGTAGACGAAGACGTCCTCCATCTCGCCCGTCGCGAGCTTGGTCTTGGTGAGGTTGTCACCCTCCGTGCCGTCCGGCTGGGTCTGCAGGTCGACGGCGATGTCCGGGTGCGCCTCCTCGAACGCGCTGATGAGGCGCTCGGCCGACTCGACACCTGTCGCGTCGTTCGGGACCAGGTAGCTGATCTCGACCGCGCCGCCGCTGTCCGCACCGCCGGAGCACCCCGCGACGAGCGACCCGACGAGCGTCGCCGCAGCGCCGACCGCGAGGCCCCGCCGGAGCCCTCGGCCGTGACCGTGTGCTGTGAACATGCCTACCTCCTTGTGGCCACCGGGTACGTTTGCCTCGATGCAAACGCCGGTTCGCCGACATGCTAGGGGTGGCTTTGAATCGATGCAAGAGCCGTCGGCGTCGTAGGCTCCGCTCGGGGAGGGGAGGGTTCGAGGTGAACCGCACATGGTGACGCGGCGCGAGGTCGCCGCGGCCGCAGGCGTCTCGGTGCGCACGGTGTCGAACGTCGTGAACGGGTTCGTGCACGTCGCGGAGCCGACCCGGCGTCGTGTGCTCGAGGCCGTCGAGCAACTCGGCTACCGGCCCAGCGAGATGGCCCGGAGCCTCAAGGTCGGCCGCACCGGCCTCATCGGCCTCATGCTGCCGGACCTCGAGACGCCGTACTTCGCCGAGCTGACGCGTGACTTCGTCGAGGAGGGCGCGGCGCGGGGCTTCACGGTCGTCATCGACCAGACCGACGGCGATCTCGAGCGCGAGACGTCGCTGCTGGCGCGCGCCGCGCGTGGCGGGCTGTTCGACGCGCTCGTGCTCAGCCCCATCGCCCTGCGGGCCGACGACGTCACGGCGCGCCTGCCCGACAGCCCCCTGGTGTTCCTCGGCGAGACCGACGTCCCGGGCTTCGACCACGTCGCCATCGACAACCGCGAGGCGGCGCGGGTCGCGGTGCGGCACCTCGTCGAGCGCGGGCACCGGCGCATCGCCGCGATCGGCTGGCGCGACGACGGCAACGGCACGGTCGAGCTCCGCACCGCGGGGTACCTGGCGGCGCTCGAGGAGGCGGGGCTCGCGGTGCCGGCCGGCGGCATGCCGCTGACCGGCGGGTTCGGGCGGCGCTACGGCGCCGCGGTCCTGCACTCCCTGGTCGACGGCGGCGACCCGCCCGACGCCGTCTTCTGCTTCTCCGACTCGCTCGCCCTCGGCGCCCTGCGGGCCGCCCACGACGCCGGGCTGCGCGTGCCCGACGACCTCGCGGTGGTCGGCTTCGACGACGCCGAGGACGGCCGCTACTCGGTGCCGTCGCTCACCAGCGTCTCGCCGGACAAGCGGTGGATCGCGCACACGGCGTTCACGCGCATCGCCCGGCGGCTCGCGGGCGAGGACATGCCGCCCGAGACGCTGGTGGCTCCGTTCCGGCTCGTGGTGCGGGAGAGCAGCGGGGGCTGAGCCCGGCAGCGGGCTCAGTCGGTGAAGGCGTCCTTGACGTCGTCGCCCGCCTTCTTGAGCTTGGCCTTCGTCTGGTCGGCCTCGCCCTCCGCCTGCAGCTCCTCGTCGTCCGTGGCGCGGCCGGTGGTCTCCTTGAGCTTGCCGCCCGCGTCCTCGGCGGCGTGCTTGATCTTGTCGTCCATGCCCATGGTGTCCTCCGGTGCTCGGTGGGGTGGTACCAGCCCACCGTCACCCGCGCGCGCGGCACTCGCCACCGGCACGGGGGTCACTCCTTCCAGACCAGGACCTCGACATCGATCTCGGTGCTGTCCGCGCCGGGCGCGATCTTCGTGAAGTGCACCCGGGCTGTGCGTCCGCCGTCGGAGTCGACGCACACGTACTTGTCGAGGAGCCCCTCGTACGGCGTGGACGACGTCAGCTGGGTGCGGGCGTCGCAGTCCGCGTGACTGGGCTCGTCGTCGAACACCGTGAGGTTCTCGCCCTCGACGAAGCCGCTGCTGAGGCAGAAGTCGCCCTGGTAGTCGGTGGCGTCCCAGTCGGGCGCGGTGCTGTCGAGCGTGATGCAGGAGTAGTTGTCCAGGTGGAGCGGTCCGTCCGTCTGCCGGACGATCTCCACGTCGTCGTCCGCCGTGCTCGCCGTGTCGGACCCGGTGCCGACGCTCGACGCCTCGGCGAGCTGGTCCTCGAGCTCGCCGTTGCGCTGCTCGAGCTCGTTCACCTTGCCCTCGAGCGCCTGTACCGTCTGCTCGAGCTCGGACGACCCCGGCCTGCCCGTGAGCGACGGGATCTCCACCGCCCCGGAGAAGAGGCCGATGACGGCCGCGAGGACCGTACTGGCCGCGACGATGAGCGCCACGATGATCGACGTCCTCGAGTCGGAAGATCCGTCCGCCATACCCCTGCCCCAGCCGCGCGTCGTGTAGGTCGGGCCACAGCGTAGTGCTTCACCCGGAGATGTCACGTGAAGTGCGGCGGGTCCCGGTCCGGTGCCGCCGCACCGGACCGGGACCCCGTCACGCCTCCTGTCGCGCGCGCTCGGCGAGCAGGCCCGCGACGTCGTCGACCGCCATCTCGACGCGGCCGTAGACACGCGGCGTGAGAAGGGTCGTGCCGTCGAAGTCGCCGGACGACGCGAACACCGCCACGGGCACGGTGAGCGCCTGGAAGAAGCCGAACAGCGGGCGCAGCGCGTGCTCCAGCACGAGGGCGTGGTGCTCCCCGCCGCCGGTCGCGGCCAGCAGCACGGGCTTGTTCGCCAGGGCGTACTGGTCCACCAGGTCGAAGAAGTGCTTGAACAGGCCGGTGTAGGACCCGCGGAAGACGGGCGTGGCGGCGACGAGGAGGTCCGCCTGCTCGGCCTGGCGCAGAACCTCCTCGACGGCGGGGACCACGCCGTCGCGCTCGACGGCACCCGTGAAGTCCGGGCCCAGCCGGTAGACGTCGATCCGGTGGGCGTCGACGGTCACGCCGTGCCGTGCGAGCGCCGTCTCGAGCGTGCCGAGCACGACGTCCACGAGCCCCACCGTCTTCGACCTCTCGCTGGGGCTGCCGTTGACGACCACCACGCGCAGGACGGGTCCGAGGCCCTCGTCCACCGGCGTCCGGTCCGTGGTCACGGCGCTCATGCGACGCTCGCCGTCCGCCCGGCGACCTCGCGGCGCACGACGGGTGCCACCTCGGTGCCGAGCAGCTCGATCGCCTCGAGCACGTCCTTCTGCGCCATGCCGCCGAACCCGACCTGGATCAGGGCCCGGTCGAGCCCGTACACCTCGTGGTAGGCGAGCAGCTTGTCGACGACCTCCTGCGGGCTCCCCACGACCAGACCCGCCGCGGGCGAGGTCTGCGCGTCGAACGCGGCGCGCGGCATCTGGAAGCCGCGGCCCCGCTGGTGGTTGTTCTCCATCATCCCGCGGGCGAACGCCGGGTACATCGTGTCCCGCGCGCCCTGGCTGGTGCGCGCGACGTGGCCGTGCACGTTGATGCTGGTGCGCAGCGTGGCCGGGTCGTGGCCGGCCTGCTCGGCCGCCGCCCGGTACATGTCGACCGTCTGCTCGTGGTAGGTCAGCGGGCCGAGCAGGAGCGCCATGGCCATCGGCAGGCCGAGCCGCCCGGTCGCGACGGCGGACGCGAGCGTGCCGCCGACGCCGACCCAGACCGGCAGCTCGTCCTGCAGGGCACGCGGGCCGATGTCGGCGGCCTCGAGCGGCGGGCGGAACCGGCCGCGCCAGGTGAGGGGGTTGCGGTCCCGGATGGCCAGCAACAGCTCCAGCTTCTCGCGGAACAGGTCCGCGTAGTCGGCCAGGTCGTAGCCGAACAGCGGGAACGACTCGGTGTAGGAGCCGCGGCCCGCGATGATCTCGGCGCGCCCGCCGGAGAACTGGTCGAGGGTGGCGAACTGCTCCCACACGCGGACCGGGTCGTCCGAGCTGAGCACGGTGACGGAGCTGCTCAGGCGGATGTGCTCCGTCGCCTCGGCCGCCGCGGCCAGCACCATCGCGGGGGCCGACCCCACGAAGTCGGTGCGGTGGTGCTCCCCGACGGCGAACAGGTCGAGGCCCACCTGGTCGGCGAGCCGTGCCTGCTCGATGGTGTCGCGGGCGCGGCGGTGAGGGGAGGGGGCCCGGCCCGTCGCCGGGTCCTCGGTGATCTCCACGAAGGTCATGAAGCCGATCTCGAACGGCGAGCGGTCCCGCTCCGGGCGGGTCTCGGTGGTCATCGCGATTACCTGTCTCTCGTGTGCGGTCCGGATGGGTGGTGCGTGCGACGGCGTGCCGCCGTCTCCGTATAACTGTCTGCGCAGGCAGATATTCCGCCGCGCGGCGAGCGGGTCGCGGATAGGATCCCGGCATGACGACGCCACGCCTCACCGCCCTCGAGGACGAGGCCTGGCGGGGCTTCCTCTACGCGCACGACCACATCTGGCGCGAGATCGAGGAGGGCCTCGCGCCCCTCGGCGTGAGCATGGCCGAGTACAGCGTGCTCGCCCTGCTGGGGGAGGTAGGCCGGGACGGGATGCGGATGTCGGAGCTGGCCCGGCGGCGCGTCATGTCGACCGGCGGCTTCACGCGGATGGCGGACCGGCTCGAGCGGCGCGGGCTCATCGAGCGCCGGCGGATCGAGGAGGACGGGCGCGGCTACGTCGCGACGCTCACCGAGGACGGGCGGTCGCTGATGCGCAGGGCCTGGCGCCGCCAGCACGCGGACATCCGCCGCCTCTTCCTCGACCGCCTCGACGACGAGGACGTCCGTGCGCTGGCCCGGGTGTGGTCGCGGCTCGACCTCGACCCGGAAGTGGGGCGGGGGCGCTGAGCCCCCGCCGGTCTCACGCCCGGGCGTACTCCGCGAGCAGCACGCCCGAGCCGAACGCCTGGACGTCCGCGCGCTTCCACTGCCGCGGCGCGTAGCCGCGCCCGCCGAACAGCGGGACGCCGGCGCCGAGCACCACGGGGTTGATCTTGAGGGCCAGCCGGTCGATCTCGCCCGCGAGCGCCGCGGCCAGCGACCCGCCCCCGCACAGCCAGATGCCCTTCCCGTCCTCCTGCTTGAGCGCGCGCACGGTCTCCACCGGGTCGGCGTCCGTGAAGGTCACGGCCTCGCTGCCCGCCGGCCCCTCGTGCGAGCGCGTGAACACGACCTGGCGCAGGTGCTCGTACGGGCTCGGCAGGTCCGGCAGGCCGACGGCGTAGGTGTTCCAGCCCATGAGGACCGTGTCGAACGGGCTGTCGTCCAGCGGCAGGCCCACGGCCTCGGCGAGCCGCGTCGGGGCGGTGCCGCCGTAGCGCGCCCAGATCGGCGCCATGTGGTCGCCCTCCGCCAGGAAGGCGTCGAACTGGCCGTCCGGCCCGGCGATGTAGCCGTCCAGGCTGACGGCGACGTAGTAGGTGAGCTCGCGCATCGATCCTCCGATCACTACAGGTGCAGTGGCTGGAAACTACAACAGATGTAGTGCTTCGCGCTACCCTCGTCCGTATGGCCACCAACTCCGTCCGCCGCGCCGCACTGGCTGACGCCGGCATCGCCGTGCTCGCCCGGGAGGGTGCCCGCGGGCTGACCCACCGCGCGATCGACGGCGAGGCCGGGGTGCCGACCGGGACGACGTCGAACTACTTCCGCAGCCGGGACGCCCTCGTCTCCGGGCTGTTCGAGCGGATCGGGCAGCGCCTCGCGCCGTCCCCGGAGGACCTCGCCGGCCGCGCCGGGCGGACGCCGAGCCGCGCGCTGTTCGCGGAGTACCTGCGTGACATCGTGCGCCGGCTGACCGCCGAGCCGGACGTCACGCGCGCCCTCTTCGAGCTGCGCCTGGACTCCGCCCGCCGGCCCGAGCTCGCCGCGGTGCTCGCGCCCTGGCTGCGTGCGGGTCTCGACGGCGACGTCGCGTTCAACGAGCAGGCGGGGCTCCCGGGCGGCCGGCGGGAGATCGCGCTGTTCCACTACGCGATCGACGGCCTGCTGCTGGACCGGCTCACGACGCCGATCGACCCGGACCTGCCGGTCGACGACGTCATCGACGCGCTCGTCGCGGGGCTGCTGCCCGAGTGAGCCGGGTCGGTCCTCGGCCCGGGGCCGTCCGGCGCCTCAGCCGTACACGAGGTAGGCGCCGTCCTTGCCGGGCTCGACGAGCGTGAACCGCCGGGTCAGCCCGCTGCGGTCGAGCAGCCCGACCTGCTGGGTGAGCTGCTCGTTGGTCACGAACACGGTGCGCTCGAGGCCCCAGCCCGCGGCGAACCACCCGCGGAGCGCCTCCAGGAGGCGCCGGTCGAGCCCGTCGGCCGTGCGTGAGGTCCGGACCCAGAAGTACACGACGGCTTGCACGTCGTCCCAGGCGTCGTCGCCGAGCGGTGTGACACGGGAGCGCGCGAGGAACGCCGCGGTCGTCGGGAAGACGTAGACGCAGCCGAGGCTGCGCGGGTCGGCGGCGTCGGGGCTCGCCGGGTCGAGCACCGTGTAGGTGAAGGCGTGCCCGGCGGCGTGCCGCTCCTGCAGTCCGACGAGGTCGGCGCGGTTGGCCTCGACGGTGAAGTCGTCCTCCGGCCAGGCCGACTGCTCCCAGAGGCGCAGGTCCGCGCGCGTCTCCATGACGGCGTCGTGGTCGCGCGCCGCGTCGTCGGCCGTGATCGGGCGCAGCGCGAGCTCGTCGGTCCGCGGCATGCTCCTCGGTTCGCGCAGGGTCATCGGGGCTCCCTCTCGTCCCTCGCACCCTAGGCGGGGCCGGGACCGGACCTCGAAGGGTTTTCACGGCCGCCGATGAGTTCCGGTCGCCCACCCGGTCGGCACGGGCAGACCAGAACCCCTGGAGGGAACCCTGATGCCTCACCTCACACCCGACCGCGCACGGCGCGCGATCACGGAGCACACCCGCCGGCTCGCGGAGGCGGCGTCGGCCGCCGGACCGCGGACGCCCGTGCCGACCACCCCGGCCTGGACCGTCGCCGACCTCGTCACCCACGTCGGCGGCACGCAGCACTGGACCGCCGAGATCATGGAGCGGCGGGTCACGGACTTCGCCGACCTGCCCGCGCAGAGCCCTCAGGCCCCCGCGGACCCCGGCGCGTGGGCGGGCTGGTTCGAGGAGTCCGCGCAGCGCGTCGTGACCGCCTTCGCCGACGACGCGCTCGCCGCGCCCGTGCTCAACGCCGCGGGGGACGACCGCGAGGGCAGCCTCTTCTGGCTGCTGAACGTCCTCAACGAGGCCGTGGTGCACGGGGCCGACGGCGCGCTCGCCGCCGACCGCGCGCCCGAGGTGGCGGCCGACGTCGCCGCGGCGCTCGTCGACCACCACCTCGCGATGCTGGTCTCGCTGACCTGGGCGATGGCGCGGCCCGAGTCGGCGAGCGCGCTCCAGGGCACGGGGCAGACGCTGCAGTGGCGGGCCGACGACACCGGGGACGCCTGGCAGGTCGAACGCCGCCCGGCGGGCGCGGTGTGGCGGGCCGGGGCCGGGGCCGGTCCGGCCGACGCGACGGTGACCGGACCGGCCGGTCCGCTCCTGCTCGCCCTCACCCGGCGCCTGCCGGTGGCGGACGCCGGTCTCCAGGTCGACGGCGACGCCGCGCTGGTGCGGCACTGGCTCGACCACACCGCGCACGTCGCGGACTGACCGGTCAAGCCCCCGCGCGGACGGCGCGGGCGAGCCACGGGCCGAGCTCGGCCAGGCGCAGGCTCCCGGCGGCATCCGGGCCGGCCGCCGCCTCGAGCTCCGCGTCGGGAGCCGCCACTCCGTTGATCACGGCGACCAGGTCCAGGTACCGCCGCTGCGTGGCCTGGTACGCCGGATCCCGCAGCGCCGTGCGCACCACGTCGGCCATCCGCTCGTAGCCGGTGGCGACGCGCTCGCGCACCGCGTCGTCGGCGGGGACGCCGATCGCCTCGGCGGTGCGGCGCACCACCCGGTCGGCCAGCGCGACGGCGTGGGGATCGTCACCGGGCAGCCCGCTGGCGTGCGCGGCCAGGAGCCGCGTCATCACCTCCTCGCCGAGCGTCGTGATCGCGCCGTGGACCGGCTCCGTGGCGACGACGGATCCCGGACCGTCCGCGTAGGTCTCCCGGAGGTAGCTGCGCGTCGCGGTCCGGAACGACGTGTCCTGGAGCAGCTCGGCGAGCGTGACCCACGCGTCGAGCTGAGCGGCGGTCGGGTCGTCGGGGAGGCGCGGGCGCGCGCCCAGGGCACGGTCGGCGACGTCGGCGGGCAGACCGTCGGTGACCTCGCGCCAGAAGTCGTCGACCAGCCGTTCCCTCTCGTGGTCCGGCAGCGCGGCGAGCCGGGTCAGCAGCGCGACCCGCGCCTCCGGGTCCTCCTCGCGCACCAGCGCGCGCAGCGCGGCGCGCCGCGCCCGCAGCTCCGCGCCCTGCCGCTCGACGACGTCGAGGTGCTCGGCCAGCAGGTAGCGCAGCTCGGTCTGCCCGGTCAGCAGCCGGCGGATCTGCTCCAGCCCGGAGCCGAGCTCGCGCAGCGTGCGGACGAACTCCAGCCGTGCGATCTCGACCGCGCCGTACAGCCGGTGCCCGGCCGGCGTGGTCTCGGCGGGCGGGACGACGCCTTCGTCGGCGTAGAACCGGACGGCGCTGACGCTCAGGCCGGTCCGGCGCGCGACGTCGCCGATCGGGTAGAGGGTGGGGTGCTGGGTGCTCTCGTGGGTGTCCATGCCCCTCACCCTGGGACCTCGAGCGGCTCGAGAGGCAAGCCCCGGTCGTTCCACGCCGTGCCGAACGCCGCCCACACGATGGGGGAGAACGCGGCCTCGCCCGTGCGCTCCCAGGCGTCGGCCTGCTCGCGCTGCCACGCGTTGAGCGCCGCGACGGGGTCGGCGGCCTCGTGCGCCGCGTCGACCGCGACGACCGCCCGGGCGAAGGCGTCGATGCCCGTGACACCCGCGATCACCTCCAGCCCGGTGTCCGTCGGCAGGGTCCAGCGGGTCGCGGTCACGTGCTCGGCGCCGCGCGCGGTGAACGCGGCCACGAGGCCGGTCGGGTCGGCGTAGGCGGTGTCGGCGCCGGACGAGCAGCCGACGAGCGCGACACGGGCGGGCGCCGTCCACCCGTCGAGCGCGATGTCCGCGGCGAGCAGCGGGCGGTGCACGCCGTCCACGAGCGGGGCACGGCCGGCGGCCTCCGGGCCGTCGGTGAGGTGCAGGCCGGTGCCCAGGGCGTAGGCGCCCGCGGTCACGTGCCCGACGTACAGGTAGCGGGCGGCGTCGGCGAGGTGCTCGCGAAGCTGCGTGCGGCTCGTGCGGGGGCGGACGGGTGCCTCGGCCGGTGCGCCCCGCAGCCGGTCGCCGTGCCGCGCGAGCACGGCCTCGACCAGGGGCTCCGCGCGGCGCAGCACCGGTTCGAGGCCGGCGACGCCGCCGGGCACGACGGGGTCGACGGTCGCGACGACGGGTCCGCCGGGCCGCACGGGCGACGGGACGCGGGCGGGCGACCGGCGGATCGACGCGGGCAGCAGCACCGACACGTCGCAGCGGTGCACGAGGCGCTCGCTGTCGTCGATGCGCAGGGCCTCCCACGGCACGGCGGCCAGCGCCGGCGAGGCCTGGACGCGCACGTGCGGGCGCAGACCCTGCGCGAAGCGGTGCTCCAGCTCGGCACCGAGCCGCGGGGGCACCAGGGCCGCGGTCAGCGCGCCCGTGAGCGCCGTCTCCTGCTCGACGTCGCCGAGCACCGCCCAGGACCGCCGCAGCGCGTCGCGCACCGGCTCGCCGTCGGACGGGCGGGGGACGGCGCGGCGCCACGCGTCGAGCGCCGGCAGGGGCGGCGGGACGCCCCACAGCCGGGGCTCGTCGAGCGCGTCCTGCCAGCGCCACGTCACCCAGAGGCCGCCCTCGGCGGTGTCGACGTACTTGACCTGCACCGTCGGGTCCTGGCCGGTCACCACGCGTCGACCACCTCCTGGCCCCGGACGGCGACGCCGTAGCGCTCCTGCGCGGCGTCCAGGGCCCAGGCGAGGGCGCTGCGGCCGTGCGGGCGGGTCCGTACGCGGGGCGCGACAGCGAGCAGGTCGGTGCCAGGCCCCGGCTCGGCGACCACCGGGTCGAGGGTGGCGCTCGCGGCGACGTGCTCCAGGAGGTCGAGCACCTCGTCCTCGCGGCCGGCGACCGTGAGGGTCCGCAGGGCGACGTCGAGGATCCGGGCCGCCTCGGCCGCCCACGCCTCGCGCAGCTCGCCGGGCCGCAGGCCGTAGCGGACGGCGTCGGCGGCGAGGGCGCAGGGCACCGCGATGTCGACCGCGCGGTCATGTTCGGGGGTGCCGGCGGCGTTCGTGCGCAGCGCCGCGTTGTACGCCGCGACGGCCCGGCGCACATCGACGCGCACCCGGTCGGTGGGCGTCGTGGCGAGCTGCCTGGCGCGGTCGTGCGCCGCGAGCGCCTCCTCGCCGCGCCCCGCCTCGTCGAGCGCGAGGCCGAGCACCGCGTACGCGTCGGCCTCGGCCTCGGGG
>NZ_JABEMG010000129.1 GCF_013004695.1 Promicromonospora citrea | reverse complement strand
CGCTCGCCGCGCTCACGGTCCTGGCGACGCGCGCGGAGCCGGCCCCGGACGCGCTGCGCGCCGCGTGCGACGGTGCGACCACCGTGGTCACGGCGCTCCTCGGCGCGGACGTGCCGCCCGACCTGCCCGACGCGCTCGCCGCCGTGCTCGCCGCGCACGCCCCGGAGGCGGAGCTGGTCGCGCTGCCCACGGGCCTGCCAGGGGACGGGGTGCACCTGGGGGTCGAGCGGGTCGTCGACGGGGGCACCGAGGAGGGCACCGCATGACCGCACGCACGGACGAGCGCCTCGAGCGCACCTTCGACAAGCGGACGGCGACCGCCCTGGGCAAGCTCGGCCTGAGCACGGTGGGCGACCTGCTGGGCCACTACCCGCGCCGGTACGCCGACCCGGGTGCCCTCGAGGACATCGCGGCGCTCCAGGTCGGCGAGCACGTGACGATCCTCGCCCGCGTCGAGCAGGCGACCGTGCGGCCCATGCGCAACCGCAAGGGCGCGCTCATGGAGGTCGTCGTCACGGACGGCAGCAGCCGGCTGTCGCTCACGTTCTTCGGCAAGCACCGCGGCTCGCTGTACAACCACGAGAAGCGCCTCGTCCCCGGCGCCAAGGGGCTGTTCACCGGCACGGTCGGCCTCTACAGGGGCACCCGGCAGCTCACGCACCCGGACTTCACGCTCATGGGCGAGGAATCCGACCTCGACAGCGACGAGGCCCTGCTCGAGCACGCCACCAAGCCCATCCCCATCTACCCGGCGGCCGCGGGCATCCCGAGCTGGAAGGTCCAGGCCGCGCTGCGGGTCGTGCTCGACACCCTGGCGGACGACGACGTGCCGGACCCCGTGCCCGAGGAGGTGCTGCGGCGCCAGGGCCTGCCCGGCCGCGCCGCCGCCCTGCGCAGCCTGCACCGGCCGGCCACCATGGAGGAGGCCTACCGGGCCCGCCACCGCATGCGGTTCGAGGAGGCGTTCGTGCTGCAGGCGGCGCTCGCCCAGCGCCGGGCCCGCACGGCCGCGGAGGACGCGACGGCCCGCCCGTCCCTGCCGTCCGGCGCGCCCGGCCTCCTCGCCGACTTCGACGCGGCGCTGCCGTTCACGCTCACCGCGGGGCAGCGGGCCGTCGGCGAGGAGATCGCGGCCGAGCTCGCCGCGCCGCGCCCCATGCACCGCCTCCTGCAGGGCGAGGTCGGCAGCGGCAAGACCGTCGTCGCCCTGCGCGCCATGCTCCAGGTGGTCGACGCCGGCGGACAGGCCGCGCTGCTGGCCCCCACCGAGGTGCTCGCCGCCCAGCACGCCAGGACGCTGCGCGCCCTGCTCGGCCCGCTCGCGGAGGGCGGCACGCTCTTCGGGTCCGAGCGCAGCGGCGCGAGCACCCGCGTCGCGCTGCTCACCGGCTCGCTCGGCGCCAAGGCCCGCAAGGAGGCCCTGCTGCAGGCCGCGAGCGGCGAGGCCGGCATCGTCGTCGGCACGCACGCGCTGCTGTCGGAGCAGGTGCAGTTCGCCGACCTGGGGCTGGTCGTCGTCGACGAGCAGCACCGGTTCGGTGTCGAGCAGCGGGACGCGCTGCGCGCCAAGGGACGCGTCGCCCCGCACCTGCTCGTCATGACCGCGACGCCCATCCCGCGCACCGTCGCGATGACCGTCTTCGGCGACCTCGAGACGTCGTCCCTCACCGAGGTGCCCGCGGGCCGTGCGGGCATCACCACCGTGGCAGTGCCCGCGGGCAACGTCCGATGGACGGACCGCACGTGGGCGCGCGTCCGCGAGGAGGTCGACGCCGGCCGCCGCGCCTACGTCGTCTGCGCGCGGATCCACCCCGACGCCCCGGCCGACGAGCCGGCGGCCGGGGCCCGCCGTGCGGCCGCGGACTTCGACGACGTCCCCGAGTTCCTCGACCTGGGCGACGGCGCGGACGGCGGCTCGGCCGCAGAGCGCAAGCCGCTGCGCGCCGTGCTCGAGGTCGTCGAGGAGCTGCGTGCGCGCCCCGAGCTCCAGGGCGTCGAGGTCGGCGTCCTGCACGGGCAGATGGCGCCCGACCAGAAGGACGCGGCGATGGCCCGGTTCGCCTCCGGCGAGGCGCCCGTGCTCGTGTCCACGACCGTGGTCGAGGTCGGCGTCGACGTGCCCGAGGCCACCGCCATGGTCATCTTCGACGCCGACCGCTTCGGCATCTCCCAGCTCCACCAGCTCCGCGGGCGCGTGGGCCGCGGCACGGACCCCGGCCTGTGCCTCCTCGTCTCCGACGCCGAGCCCGGCACCCCCGCGTTCGCCCGGCTCGAGGCGATGACCCGGACCACGGACGGGTTCGAGCTCGCCAACCTCGACCTCGAGCTGCGCAGCGAGGGCGACGTGCTCGGTGCCGCCCAGTCCGGCCGCGCCAGCTCGCTACGCCTCCTGCGCGTGGTCAAGGACGCCGGGATCATCGAGGAGGCGCGCACCGCCGCCGCCGACGTCGTGCGCGCCTCGCCCGACCTCGCGGAGTTCCCGGAGCTCGCCGCCGCCATCCGGGCCCAGCTCGACGAGGACCAGGAGGAGTTCCTGGAACGCGCGTGAGGAACGGGTGAAAGGCTTGACCGGCCCCTGACGCCCGCCGGACCCGGCCGATAGAGTCCCCGCTGATGACGGCCGACGCGAGGCATGCGATCCACAGCGGGAGACCCGCGAAGACCGCATGGCAGCGCGGGCGGATCCTCGCGTTCGGGTCGCTCGCCGCCGCCGCCCTCCTGCTCGGCCACGAGTACGTGCCCCACCGGTGGGGCAACCTCGGCAGCCTCGTCCAGACCTTCCTGCCCTGGCTCGGGCTGGCCGTGCCGCTGGGCATCCTCGCCGCGCTCGTCCGACGCTCGGCGCTCGCGGTGCTCGCCGTCCTGGTGCCCCTCGCCGCCTGGGTCTGGGTCTTCCTGCCCCAGCTGCGCCCGGCCCCGCCCGCCGCGGAGCCCGCCGACCTGGTCGTCGTGCAGCACAACGCGAGCGACACCAACGCCGACGTCGCGGGCACCGTCGAGGTCCTGCTCGCCGCCCACCCCGACGTCGTGACGCTCACCGAGGTGACCGACGCGACCGAGCAGGAGTACGCGAGCGCGCTCGGTGCCGAGCTGCCCCACCACTCGACGCAGGGCACGGTCGGCGTGTGGTCGCGCTTCCCGCTCGAGGAGGCCGCCGCCGTCGACATCCGCCCGGCGGGCGCCGACGCCACCTGGGACCGGTGCCTGCGCGTCGTGCTCCGGCACGACGACGCCGCGATCACGCTCTTCGTCGCGCACCTGCCCTCCGTCCGGATCGGCAGCGGCGGGTTCGAGACCGGGCAGCGCGACGGCAGCACGCTGCTGCTCGCGGACGCCGTCGCCGCGGAGCGGAACGAGACGGTGCTCGTGGCGGGCGACCTCAACGCCGCCCTCGCCGACGACGCGATCGCGCCGCTGACCCGCCTGGTCACCGCGGACACCCGCGGCTTCCCGTTCAGCTACCCGGCCGCGTTCCCGGTCGTCCAGATCGACCACGTCCTGGCCCGGGGCGCCGACGTCACCGCCACGCGCACCCTGCCCCGCACCCCCAGCGACCACCTCCCGGTCGTCGCGCACGTCTCCTTCCGCTGAGCCCACCCGCGGTGGGACTGGGGCGGCGGGTTAGGGTCGGGGCGTGAGCAGGATCGTTGCGGGGTCGGTCGGCGGGCGGTCGATCGCGGTACCCGCCAAGGGCACCCGGCCGACCAGCGACCGCGTCCGGGAGGCGATCTTCTCCCGCCTCGAGCACCTCGGCGTGCTCGACGGCGCGTGCGTGCTCGACCTCTACGCGGGCTCGGGCGCGCTCGGCCTCGAGGCGGCGAGCCGCGGGGCCACCGCCGTCACGCTCGTCGACAGCGCCCGCGCGGCCACCGACGTCGCCCGCCGGAACGTCACCGCCCTCGGGCTCGCCGGCGTCCGCGTCGTCACGGCGACCGCCGAGCGGCACGCGGCCGGGCTCGGCCCCGCCGGCCTCGACCTCGTCTTCCTCGACCCGCCCTACGACCTCGGCGAGGAGGCGCTCGCCGCCGTCCTGGAGCCCCTGGCCGCACCGGGCGTGCTCGCCGACGGCGCCGTCGTCGTGGTCGAGCGGTCGACCCGCACGCCGGAGCCGTCCTGGCCGGCCGGGCTGGAGCGCTTCGCGCGCAAGGACTACGGCGAGACGGTCGTCTACTACGCGGAGCCGAGCGCACCGCCGGGTCCTGGGCCGGATCCTCGGTCGGATAGCGTGGGCGCGTGACCACCGCCGTCTGCCCCGGGTCGTTCGACCCCGTCACCCTCGGCCACCTCGACGTCGTGCGGCGCGCCGCCACCCTGTTCGACGACGTCGTCGTCGGCGTCGCGAAGAACCCCGGCAAGTCCGGGCTGCTCGACCTGGACACCCGCGCGGAGCTCGTCCGTGCCGCGGTGCGGGACGCGGGCCTCGACCGCGTACGGGTCGCGGTCGTGCCGGGCCTGCTCGTCGACTTCTGCCGCGAGATCGGGGCCGTCGCGGTCGTCAAGGGGCTGCGCGGCGGAGCGGACTTCGACGCCGAGCAGCCCATGGCGCTGATGAACCGGCACCTGTCGGGCGTCGAGACGATCTTCCTGCCGGGTGACCAGCGATACGCGCACGTGGCGTCGTCGCTGGTGAAGGACATCGTGCGGCACGGCGGCCCGGTCGACGACCTCGTGCCGGCCGGGGTGCCGGAGGCGCTGCGGGCGGCGCTGGGACGGTAGGGCGCGCCGGTGAGCCCCGTCACGGCACACGGGCGCGCGTGAACCCCTGACCATGTCGTAGGATGGGGCTTTGGTCCCGGCGTGCGATCAGCGCGTGCCGACCACCCCCTTACCCCGTCCTCACGGACCCCTGTCTTCCTCGGAGCCTGTCATTTCCCGCGAACCGAACTCGCCGCTCGTGCTCGACACGCACGAGCTGTCTCGGCGTCCCGGAACGTCACGGACGCACACCGCGACCGTGCAGGCGCCCGCCGACCTCGGGACGGCCGTCATCGGCATCCCCGAGGGCTCGGACCTGGAGCTGGACCTCCGGCTCGAGGCCGTGATGGAGGGCGTGCTGGTCTCCGGCACCGTCCGCGGCACGGTCCAGGGGGAGTGCAGCCGCTGCCTCGACCCGATCTCGTACGAGACGGTCGTCGACGTCACCGAGCTGTTCGCGTACCCCGAGAAGGCCGCCGCGTCGGCCGAGGCGGGGGACGAGGAGGTCCAGGACGAGGAGTCGGTCCTGGAGGACGACATGGCCGACCTGGAGCCTCCGCTTCGGGATTCGGTCGTGACTGCACTACCATTTCAACCGCTGTGCCGGGAGGACTGCCCGGGCCTGTGCTCCGAGTGCGGAGCGCGCCTGGCTGACGACCCCGGTCATCACCATGACGTTGTCGACCCTCGTTGGTCGGCGCTGCAGAGCATGCTCGAATCTCCGAGCGTGTCGGACGAGACGAAAGAGAGCTAGCCGTGGCTGTTCCGAAGCGCAAGATGTCGCGCAGCAACACCCGTGCGCGTCGCTCGCAGTGGAAGACCACCGCAGCGACCCTCACCACCTGCCCGCAGTGCCAGGGCAACAAGCTGCCCCACACGGCGTGCCCGACGTGCGGCACCTACAAGGGTCGCACCTACCGCGACGCCCTGAAGACCGTTCACGCGGGCTGACGTGGCCAAGGGCGGGACGTCGCCGGCGAGGCCGGAACCTACCGCGCTGCTCGAGAAGCTCGGGGTCCATCTGGACCCCGAGCTTCTTGTGCTGGCACTGACGCACCGGTCGTTCGCGCACGAGGCCGGCGGCATCCCCACGAACGAGCGCCTGGAGTTCCTGGGCGACACCGTGCTGGGGCTGGTGGTCACCGAGGCGCTGTACCGGCGTCACCCCGACCTGTCCGAGGGTGACCTCGCGCGCATGCGCGCCGCGACGGTCTCGCAGCGGGCGCTCGCCGCCGTCGCGCGCACGCTCGGCCTGGGCAAGTACCTGCTGCTCGGCAAGGGTGAGATCCGCACGCGCGGGTTCGACAAGGACTCGATCCTGTCCGACACGGTCGAGGCGCTCATCGGCGCGACCTACCTGTCGCACGGCCTGGAGACCTCGCGCGCGCTGGTGCACCGCCTCGTGGACGACACGCTCGACGTCGCGGCCGGCCTGGGCGCGGGCCTGGACTGGAAGACGTCGCTCCAGGAGGCCGCCGCCGAGCGCGGGCTCGGCTCGCCCGAGTACGTCGCGACGTTCGAGGGCCCGGAGCACGCCCGGGTCTTCCACTCGACGGTGCGGATCGACGGCGTCACCTACGGCTCGGGCTCGGGGTCGGCGAAGAAGCACGCCGAGCAGGGGGCCGCCGAGGAGACCTACCGGGCGCTGCTCGAGAAGTTCCCCCTGCCTGCCGCCGACGCGGCCGCGGGCGACAAGGCGGGCAAGCCCGCCGGTGCCTGAGCTCCCCGAGGTCGAGACCGTCCGCGACGGCCTCGACCGCCTGGTCGTCGGCGCCGTCGTGGGCGAGGTCGAGGTGTTCCGCGACTACAGCGTGCGCAGGCACGACGGCGGTCCCGGCTCCTTCCGGGACCAGCTCGTCGGCCGGCGTCTGTCGGCGGCGGTCCGGCGCGGCAAGTTCCTCTGGCTGCCGCTGGCGCCGCGTCCGGCGGCAGGCCCGCCGGCGACCACGGACGACACCCCGGCAGCGGCGCTCCTCGCCCACCTCGGCATGTCCGGCCAGCTCCTCGTCCGCGGTGCCACGCCGTCCGTCGTCGAGGACGAGGGCGGGGGCGCGCCCGTCGTCGCCGACGGCGCCCCCGGCCGCGACGGCGCCGCGGAGGCCGACGAGTGGCGGCACCCGCACCTGCGCGTCCGCCTGCACCTGACGGAGGCGCCGTCCGGGGCGCGGTACCTCGACTTCGTCGACCAGCGCACGTTCGGCCACCTCAGCGTCCAGGACCTGGTGCCGGACGGCGACACCGCCGCCGTGCCCGACGCGCCCGCCGGGCACGGCTCCGACCTGCCGCTGCTGCCGGGGCCCGTCGCGCACATCGCGCGCGACCTGCTGGACCCGAGCCTCGACCTCGACGCCCTGGTGCGCCGGATGCGGCGCCGGCGCACGCAGATCAAGCGGGCCCTGCTGGACCAGACGGTCGTCTCCGGCGTCGGCAACATCTACGCCGACGAGGCCCTGTGGCGCGCACAGGTGCACTGGGGCCGGCCGACCGACCGGCTCCCGGCCGCGCAGGTGCGCCGGGTCCTCGAGTCCGCCGCCGCCGTGATGCGGGAGGCGCTGGCGCAGGGCGGCACGAGCTTCGACGACCTGTACGTGAACGTCAACGGGCAGTCGGGCTACTTCGAGCGGTCGCTGGCCGTGTACGGACGGGAGAACGAGGCGTGCCGCCGGTGCGGCACCCTCGTGCGGCGCGACGCGTTCATGAACCGCTCGTCGTTCAGCTGCCCGGTCTGCCAGCCTCGCCCGCGGGGCCTGCGGTAGAGGCTCAGCGCCCGACGACGTTCAGCGGCGTCCCGCCCGCCCGCCACCGGGTGAGCTGGTCGGCGAGGAACGCGGCCGCCCGCCGCGGCCGCCCGCCGGCGACGTGCGGCGTGATGATCAGGTTCGGCACGTCCCACAGCGGCGAGCCCGACGGCAGCGGCTCGGTCTCCGTGACGTCGAGCGCGGCGCCGGCGATCCGGCCGGAGCGCAGGGCCTCCTCGAGCGCCGCCTCGTCCACCGTCGCACCGCGGCCGACGTTCACGAACCGGGCCGACGGCGGCAGCAGGCTCAGGCGCCGGGCATCGAGGATGTGGTGCGTGCTCGGCAGCGCGGGCAGCAGCGAGACGAGCAGGTCGGTGCGCGCGAGCTGCTCCTCGAGCCGGTCGGCGCCGACGACGGGGTAGCCCGCCCGCTCGCCCTCGCGCGACGCGATGCCGGTCACCTCGGCGCCGAGCGCGGTGAGCAGCGGCGCGAGCCGCAGGGCGATCGAGCCGAAGCCCCAGATCGTCACGCGTGCGCCGTCGAGCGTGTACTCCTGGTCCGTGGCGGGGTCGGCCTGCGCGAGGGCGATCTCCTTGGCCCACCGGTGCTCGCGCTGCGCGGCGAGCGAGACGTCGATGCGGCGGACGGTGGCGAGGATCAGGGCGAGGGCGTGCTCGGCGACGGTGTCGTCGTGCAGCGACTGACCCGAGGAGATGACGACGTCGGGCCCGAACCCGGCCTGCAGCGCGACGTCGGGGCCGGCGGACAGCGTCTGCACCCAGCGCACGCCCGTCAGCCGGCTCGCGGCGTCGGCCACGATCTTGGGCGGGCTGGCCCACGTGACCAGCACGTCGGCGTCGGTGTGCTCCTGGGGGACCGGCTCGTTCATCGCGTAGGCGACGACGGTGTCGGTGCCGCCGGGCCCGAAGCTTGCCCCGCCGTCGGGCAGCCGGGACGGGAAGTCGAGGTCGAACGGGACGTCCGGTACGAGGATCTTCACGTCGGGGACGTTACCGGACGGCCCCGCGACGCAGAGCGCCCGCCCGGCCTGCGGCCGGACGGGCGCCCTGCGTGCGGACGGGTCAGCCGGTCACGCGGATGAAGACCGCGTTCGTCTGCCACATCTCGGTGTAGTGCACCGGCACGCCCTGCTGCTGGGCCTCGACGACCATCCCGTCGCCCGCGTAGAGGGACACGTGCCCGGGCGTCCAGACGATGTCGCCCGGCCGGGCGTCGGCGGCGGCGACCTGGTAGCCGACGCTCGACATCGCGCTCGAGCTGTGCGGCAGGCTGACGCCGAGCTGGCCGTAGACGTAGGAGACCAGGCCGGAGCAGTCGAAGCCGCTGGGGGAGGCTCCGCCCCACACGTAGGGCACGCCCACGAACTCGAGCGCCAGGTTGACGGCCTGCTGACCGAGGTCGGCCGAGCTCTCGGACGCTGCCGCCGCCGCGGCCTCCGCCTCGGCGGCTGCGGCGGCCTCGGCGGCGGCCGCCGCCTCCGCTGCGGCCCTGGCCTCGGCCTCGGCCTTGCGGCGGGCCTCCTCCTCGGCCTTGCGACGAGCCTCTTCCTCGGCCTTGCGGCGGGCCTCGGCCTTGCCCTCCTCGGTCTCCTCGTAGGGGGTCACGGAGACCCGGCCGCTCTCGGTCCGGAAGTCGGCCTGCTGCGTGACCTTGACCCGGGTGACGAGGTTCTCCGCGTACCCGGCGCGCGTGGCCGAGTCGACGGTGTTGCTCACCGTGCTGCTCACCGTGCCGGCCGCTGCGTTGCTGACGGTGTTGCTCACGGTGTTGCTGACCGGCGTGGCGTTCGCCAGCGTGGCCTGGGTGTGCGTCTCGGCGGGGGCGGTGTGCGCGGTCTGGGCGAAGACCGACGCCAGCATGCCGGACGTGACGACCGCGATGGCGCCGGTACGGGCGGCGCTCTCGGCTGCGGTCTGCGTGAGTGCGGTGAAGGGGGTGAGGGCCGGGCCGTCGGCGCGGTGCCTGGCCCGATAGCTGGGACGGTCTGCCTGGTCGTCCGCCCAGTCCTGGGTGCGGTCGGTGAGTACGGTCACCTGTGTTCTCCTCGGACGCCTGCGAGGTGAGCTGTCGGGTTCGGGTAGGAGAGCGATCACCCGGCCTCGTACGAGGCTTCACCCCAAGGACACTCACGTGCCCGCTTACCTGGTTCCCCCGCCCCTGTCACGTCTAGCTGCCAGGTCCGGTGACAGGGCTCGGCGTCCGGACCTGAGCCTCCCGCTGCTGGAAGGCGAGACCGACCGTACCCGCCTCTTCTGCAAATGTCACGATTAGGTCACATACCGTCTTGTGATGGAACTCTCTTGGAAAAGCCTTCCCTCCCGGCGGGCTGTCAGTGGCCCGTGTCACCATGTCCGCCATGGTCGATCCCGTCGCGCCCCAGCAGCTGAGCTCCCGCTACGACGCCGTCGTCGTGGGCGGGGGCCACAACGGCCTCACGGCCGCCGCGTACGCCGCCCGCGGCGGGCGCTCCGTCCTCGTGCTCGAGCGTGCCGACCACGTGGGCGGTGCCGCCGTCTCGGCCCGACCCTTCGCGGGCGTGGACGCGCGCCTGTCGCGCTACTCCTACCTGGTCTCCCTGCTGCCCCGCCGCGTGGTCGACGAGCTCGGCCTGCCGATCACGCTCCGGCGCCGGCGCTACGCGTCGTACACGCCCGTGGGCGACGGCGGCCTCCTCGTCGACACCCACGACGAGGCCGCGACGCGCGCCTCGTTCCGCCGCCTCACCGGCTCCGACGCAGACTTCGACGCCTGGAACCGCTTCTCCGCGACGACGGCGGAGATCGCCCGCCGTCTCGCGCCCACCCTCACGGAGCCGCTCCTGTCGCGGTCCGCGGTCCGCACGATGGTCGTCGACGGGGTCGGCGAGGACGCCTGGCGCGCCCTCTTCGAGGAGCCGCTGGGCGACCTGCTGCGCCGCACCTTCGGCGACGACGTCGTGCGCGGTGTCGTCGCCACCGACGGGCTGATCGGCACCTTCGCCGACCTGGACGAGCCGACCCTGCGGCAGAACCGCTGCTTCCTCTACCACGTCATCGGCAACGGCACCGGCGACTGGGACGTCCCGGTCGGCGGCATGGGGGCGGTGTCGGGCGCCCTGCGCGACGCGGCGCTGGCCGCGGGCGCCACGATCGTCACCTCGGCCGCGGTCACCGCCGTCGACCCCGGCGCCTCGGCCGTCGAAGTCACGTGGACGGACGCCGAGGGCCGAGCCCGCGGCGTCACCGCGGGGCACGTGCTCGCCGGCTGCGCCCCGGCCGAGCTCGACCGGCTGCTCGCCGCCGCCGGCCGTGGCTCAGCCGCCGACCCGGGCGCCACGCCGCCCGAGGGCGCGCAGCTCAAGGTCAACATGCTGCTGCGGCGCCTGCCGCGGCTGCGGGACGACGTCGACCCCGTCGCGGCCTTCAGCGGCACGCTGCACGTCAACGAGTCGCTGTCCCAGCTCCAGGCCGCGCACGCGCAGGCCGCCGCAGGGCGCGTGCCGGACCTGCCGCCGAGCGAGATCTACTGCCACACCCTGTCCGACCGGTCGATCCTCGGCCCCGACCTGGCGGGCACCGACGCGCAGACCATCACGCTGTTCGGTCTGCACATGCCCGCGCGCCTCTTCCGCGCCGACCCGGAGGGCGCGCGCGAACGCGCGCTGGAGGCCACCCTCGCGTCCCTGGGCTCGGTGCTCGCCGAGCCGATCGAGGACGTGCTCGCCCGCGACGCCGACGGCGCGCCCTGCCTCGAGGTGCGCACCCCGGTCGACCTCGAGGGCGACGTCGGCCTGCCCGGCGGGCACATCTTCCACCGCGACCTGTCCTGGCCGTTCGCCGAGTCGGCCGACGACACCGGCCGCTGGGGCGTCGAGACCGAGCACCGCAGGGTGCTGCTCGCGGGCGCGGGCGCGCGCCGGGGCGGGGGAGTGAGCGGTATCCCCGGCCGCGCGGCCGCGATGGCGCTCCTCCAGGGGGAGGACTGACCGTGCCGACCCTCCTGGCGACCCGCCGCGCCGTCCCGGGCGACGCTCCCGCGATCGCTCCGCTGCTTGGCCAGCTCGGGTACCCCTCCACCCCGGACCAGGTCGCCGCGCGGTTCGCCCGGATCGCGGGCCGCGGGGACGACGCCGTGTGGGTCGCCGAGGACGAGACGGGCACCGTGGTCGGGCTCGCCACGGGGCACGTGCACCGGCCCCTCGAGCGGGACCTGCCCCTGGCACAGCTCACCGCCCTCGTGGTCGACGCGTCGCGTCGCGGCACCGGTGCCGGGCGGGCGCTCGTCGCCGTGTTCGAGGAGTGGGCTCGCGCGGCGGGGTGCGACCGCGTGACCGTCTCGTCGGCCTTCCGCCGCACGGGGGCGCACGCGTTCTACGAGCGGCTGGGGTACGGGCAGCGCTCGAAGAAGTTCGACAAGACCCTCGACGGGGAGCCGCCTCAGGACTCCTGAGCCGCCGCCCACGCGTAGCCGGGGTCGGTCGCGAGCAGCACGTCGTGCCGCCCGCGTGCGACGACGGCGGCCGTGCCGCCGGGCCGGTGACCGAGGACCACCACCTCGTCGGCGACGTCGAGCGGCGTGAGCCGGTGCGTCGCCAGCAGGACGGCGCGGCCGGTGGCCCGCGCGTGCTCCGCCACCGCGCGGACGACGGCGTCCGCCGTCGCCCCGTCCAGGTGCTCGGCCGGCTCGTCCACGAGCAGCACCCGCGCGGGCGACAGCAGCGCCCGGGCCACCAGCAGCCGGCGGCGCTCCCCGCCCGACACGGCCGCCGCGTCCGTGCCGACCACGGTGTCCAGGCCGTCGGGCAGTGCGGCGAGCCACGGGCCGAGCCCCACGGCGTCGAGCGCGGCGCGGGCCTCGTCCTCGGACACGTCGCCGCGCGCGACGCGCAGGTTCTCCAGGACGGTCGTGTCGAAGACGTGGCCGTCCTCGGCGACGAAGAGCGCGGAGCCGTCCGTACCCGAGACGCTCCCCGCGGCCGGGGGCAGCAGTCCGGCCGCCGTCATGAGCAGGGTCGTCTTGCCCACGCCGGAGGGCCCGGCCAGTGCGACGACCGCGCCCGGCTCCAGCGTGAGCGACACGCCGGCCACGACGGCCTGCCGTGTCCCGTCACCGCCGGGTCGGCCCGCCGCGACGTCGTGCAGACGGAGCAGAGGTGTCGAGGGTCCGGGCGTGCCTGCGGGCGGCTCGGACGCGGTCCGGGGTCCGGCGCCGTCCTGCCCGCCCGCGCTCTCGAGGCGCGCGCCCGTCGGGCCGGGGGCGGTCTCCGGCAGCAGCCCGACCAGCCGCCGGGCCGCTTCGCGCGACCGGTGGAGCTGGACCGCGGCGGCGGGGAGCGCCGCCGTCGCCTCGAACACGGCCAACGGGGTCAGCACCACCACCGCCAGCGCCTCGGGCGACAGCGTGCCCGCGAGC
>NZ_JABEMG010000128.1 GCF_013004695.1 Promicromonospora citrea | reverse complement strand
CCCGCGACGCTGGCCGCGCTCACCGGCCCGGCGCCCGACGGCGCGGTGCCCGTGATCCTCACCGACGCCGCGGCGGAGCCCGGCGTGGCGCCCGGCACCACCGGCATCACGCTGGCGGTCCAGGGCGGCAGCGTCCCGGTCCACGTGGTCGACGTCGTCGACGAGCTGCCGGGGCTGCCCGGTGGGCGCGCGCTCGTGCTCGCCGACACCGGTCGTCTGGCCGAGGCCACGGGGGAGACCGGCTGGGCACGCCTCGCGCTGGTCGGCCTGTCCGCCGGCGCCGACGGTGCGGCCGTCTCGGCGCAGATCGAGGAGCTGCTGCCGTCGGCGGTGGTGGACGACCCCGACCAGGAGGCGGCCGCGATGCTCGCCGCCCCGGTCTCGAGCGGGCTGGTCGTGGCGTTCGTGCTGGCCGTCGTGCTCGCGGGGCTGCTGAGCGCCGCCGCCGTCGTGATGACGCTCATGCTCGCGGCACCCGCGCGCGCCCGGCTGCTGGCCGTGCTGCAGACGCTCGGGCTGTCGCCGCGGCAGGGTCGGGGGCTGGTGGGGTGGGAGATCGGGCCGTGGGCGGTCATCGCGCTGCTGGTGGGCGCGGTGCTCGGCGTCGCCGTGCCGTGGCTCGTGCTCGCGGCGGTCGACGTGACGGCGCTGACCGGCGGGGCGGTCCAGCCCGCGCCGGAGTACGACCCGGTGCTGCTGGGGGCCGCGGCGGTGGGTTTCGTCGCCGTCGTCCTGGTGGCGGTCGGAGTGGCGGCGGCGCTGGGGCGTCGCGGCGAGGTGGCCGCCCAGCTCCGGATGGGGAGCGGTGACTGATGCAGGGACCGAGGAGGAGTACGCGATGAGCACGACCATCGAGCTGACGGACGGGGCCGCGGCCACGCCGTCGCGCCTCGTGGGTGGCGGGGAGATCCGGTGCGTCGACCTGGTGCGCATCTTCGCGACAGACGGTGTGGAGGTGCAGGCCCTGCAGGGCCTCACCCTCACCGTCGAGCCGGGGGAGATCGTCGCCGTGGTCGGGGCGTCGGGCTCCGGCAAGTCCACGCTGCTGACCATCCTCTCCGGGCTGGACACCCCGACCGGCGGCTCGGCGGTGGTGGCGGGGACGGACCTGCTCACGATGGGCCACGCCGAGCGGGTGCGGTACCAGCGCGCGACGGTCGGGTTCGTGTGGCAGCAGACGTCCCGCAACCTGTTGCCCTACCTCACGGCCGCGGAGAACGTGCGGCTCCCGCTCGAGCTGGCGGGCACGCTCCCGCGGCGCGAGCGGGCCCGGCGGGTCACGGACCTGCTCGACCTGCTCGAGGTGGGGCACGCGGCCGACCGCCGGCCGGGGGAGATGTCGGGCGGCGAGCAGCAGCGGACCGCGATCGCGGTCGCGATCGCCAACGACCCGCGGGTGCTGCTCGCCGACGAACCGACGGGCGAGCTCGACGAGGCCACGTCGGTCGAGGTGCTGGAGGCGCTGCGCGGCGTCAACCGGGAGACCGGGGTGACCACGCTGGTCGTGACGCACGACCCGACGGTGTCGGAGCACGTGGCACGCACGATCCAGATCCGCGACGGCCGCACCTCCACGGAGACGCTGCGCCGCACCGAGCTCGACGAGGACGGCGCCGAGCGGCACGTCGCGGAGGAGTTCGCGGTCGTCGACCGGGTGGGCCGGCTCCAGCTCCCGCAGGACTTCGTGCAGGCCCTCGACCTGCGCGACCGGGTGCGGCTCGCCCTCGAGCCGGACCACGTGGGCGTGTGGCCCGCCGCCCAGCGCCCGACCGAGGAGGACCGATGAGCGCCCCGACCACGACACCCGCCCGCACCCCCGCCCGCACCGTGCTGCGCGCGCAGGGGCTCACGCGCGTGTTCGGCACGGGCGCGGGCGAGGTGCACGCCCTCACCGACGCCTCGCTCGAGGTCGCGACGGGCGAGCTGCTCGTGGTGCGCGGACCGTCCGGCTCGGGCAAGACGACGCTGCTCAACCTGCTCGGCGGCCTCGACCGGCCGACGGCGGGCACCGTGTGGCTGGGCGACGCCGAGCTGACGGCGCTGGGGGAGCGGGACGTGCTCGCCGCGCGGCGTGACCGGATCGGTTACGTCTTCCAGTCGTTCGGGCTCGTGCCCGTGCTGTCGGCCGCAGAGAACGTCGAGGTCCCGCTCCGGCTCCGCCGCACCGCTCCGGCCGAACGGGCCCGCCGTGTGGCCGACGCGCTCGACGCGGTCGGGCTCGGCGGGCACGCCCGGCAGCGCCCCTACGAGCTGTCGGGCGGCCAGCAGCAGCGCGTCGGCATCGCCCGCGCGCTGGTCGCCGAGCCCGAGGTGCTGCTCGCCGACGAGCCGACGGGACAGCTCGACTCCGGCACGGCCGCCGTGGTGATGGACCTGCTGGCGCGGGTCGTCCACGAGCGCGGCGTGGCCGCCGTCGTCTCGACGCACGACCCGGAGCTGATGGCCCGTGCCGACCGCGTGCTCGAGCTGCGCGACGGTACGGTGGTAGACCGGGGCAACGGGTGAATTTCCTGGTGGGAGGCCTCACGGCGACTGTGTTACGGCTGTGAGAACCGCCTGGTCAGAACTGTTACCCGGTGTTACCCGCTCGTACCGAGATGGTCACAACTCGGTGGCGTTTCGGGGGTGGTGGTCATCACCATCTGCGTGGAGCGGTTACGTTAGGTCGTGATACCACGGGGCGCAAGGAAGCGCCCGCATCACTCCGGACGGCGTCCGTCGGTCCGGGGTGTACTGCTACCCAGGAGGACACGTGACACCTCGTAAGCGACTTGTGGGGCTCGGTGCGTTCGCGCTGGCCTCGTCGCTCGTGCTGACCGCTTGCGGCGGCAACGGCGGCGGCGACGACACGGGCGAGGGCGACGCCAGCACGGGCATCGTCTCCGTCGGCAACGGCGAGCCGCAGAACCCGATCATCCCGACCATGACCAACGAGACCTTCGGGTCGAAGGTCACGAGCAACGTCTTCGCCGGCCTCGTGTACTACGACGCCGAGGGTGTCGTGCACAACGAGGTGGCCGAGTCGATCGAGTCCGACGACAACAAGACCTGGACGATCACGCTCAAGGACGGCTGGACGTTCTCGGACGGCACCCCGGTCACGGCGCAGAGCTTCGTCGACGCCTGGAACTACGGCGCCTACGGCCCCAACGCCCAGAACCTGAGCTACTTCTTCGAGCCCATCGAGGGCTTCGCGGACGTGCAGGTGCCCACGGACGACGCGGGCGAGCCGACCGGTGAGGACCCGGCCGCCGAGGAGCTGTCCGGCCTCGAGGTCGTCTCCGACACCGAGTTCGTCGTCACGCTCGCGCAGCCCGAGTCCGACTTCCCGCTGCGGCTGGGCTACTCGGCCTTCTACCCGCTGCCCGAGTCGTTCTTCGACGACCCGGAGGCGTTCGGCGAGGCCCCGATCGGCAACGGCCCGTACGTCCTGGAGAACTGGGAGCACAACGCGCTCATCGAGCTGCGCCCCAACGAGTCGTACGCCGGTGAGCGCGAGGTCCAGAACGGTGGCGTCGACCTGGTCGCCTACACCGACGAGGACTCGGCCTACAACGACCTGCTCGACGGCAACCTGGACATCGTCACCAACGTTCCGGCGTCCGCGTTCGGCACCTTCGAGGACGAGCTGGGCGAGCGCGCGGTCAACCAGCCCGCCGCGGTGGTCCAGGTCATGAACGTGCCCGAGTACAACGAGAAGTTCCAGGGCGAGGCTGGCCTCATGCGCCGCCAGGCCATCTCGATGGCGATCGACCGGAACCAGATCACGGAGACGGTCTTCTCCGGTTCGCGCACGCCCGCCTCCGACTTCACCTCGCCGGTCATCAGCGGCTGGAGCGAGGACGTCGAGGGCAGCGAGGTGCTCGACTTCAACCCGGACGAGGCCAAGAAGCTCTGGGACGAGGCCGAGGCCATCGAGCCGTGGGGCGACGAGCCGCTGTACATCGCGTCCAACGCGGACAGCGACCACCAGTCCTGGATCGACCCGACCTGCAACGGCATCCGCGACACGCTCGGCATCGACTGCGAGTTCGACGCGTACCCGACGTTCGACGAGTTCCTCGACGCTCGTGACAACAACGAGATCAAGGGCCTCTTCCGTGGTGGCTGGCAGGCCGACTACCCGGCCATGAGCAACTTCCTCGGCCCGATCTACGGCACGGGTGCCGGCTCGAACGACATGGGCTACTCGTCGAAGGAGTTCGACGACAAGCTCAAGGAGGCCAACGGCGCGTCCGACCCGGACGAGGCGGTGGAGCTCTACAAGGAGGCCGAGACCATCCTGTTCAACGACCTGCCGGGCATCCCGCTCTGGTACAACAACGCCACGGGTGGCTGGTCGGAGAACGTGGACAACGTGGTCTTCGGGTGGGACAGCGACCCGCTGCTGTACCAGGTGACCAAGTCGGAGTGAGCCTGATCACGCCCGGGCGACCGGCGTGACGCTACGCTCCAGGTGAGGCGGGGTACGCGCGACGCGTGTACCCCGCCTTCCACTGTGTGCGGCGCACCGCCCCTGGCCTGTCCGGGACAATGGTTCGCTGAAACCGCCCAAGGAGAATCTCGATGCTTTGGTATCTCGGACGCCGACTCCTGCAGGTGATCCCTGTGTTCATCGGCGCCACCCTGCTCCTCTACGCCTTGGTGTTCCTGCGACCGGGTGACCCGGTGGCAGCCCTCGGCGGCGAGCGAGGACTGCCCGAGGCCGTGCAGCAGCAGATCAGGGCCCAGTTCCACCTGGACCAGCCCTTCTTCGTGCAGTACCTGTACTTCCTCAAGGGCATCTTCACCTTCGACCTCGGCAACACCTTCACGGGCCGCCCGGTGTCGGAGGTGGTCGCGGACGCCCTGCCCATCACCTTCCAGCTCGCCATCATGGCGCTGCTGATCGAGACGGTGTTCGGCATCGGCTTCGGCCTGTTCGCCGGTCTGCGCAAGGGCAAGCTGTTCGACTCGACGGTGCTCGTCCTGAGCCTCCTGCTCATCGCCCTGCCCACGTTCGTCACCGGTCTGGTGCTCCAGATCGTCGTCGGCGTCCAGCTCGACTGGCTGCCCGTCACCGCGGGGCGAGATCCCGACGTCGTGAGCCTCTTGATGCCGGCCGTCGTGCTGGCGACGACCTCGTTCGCGCAGATCCTGCGCCTGACGCGCACCTCGGTCATCGAGAACGTCACCGCCGACTTCGTGCGCACGGCGCGAGCCAAGGGCCTGTCGCGCGGCCGCGTCGTCAACCGGCACGTGCTGCGCAACTCGCTGATCCCCGTCGTCACCTTCATCGGCGTGGACCTCGGCAACCTGATGACGGGTTCGATCGTCACCGAGGGCATCTTCAACATCAACGGCGTCGGCGGCACGCTGTTCGACGCGATCTCGCGCGGTGAGTCCGTCACGATCGTGACGATGTCCACCGTCATCGTGCTGGTCTACATCGTCGCCAACCTGCTCGTGGACCTGCTGTACGCCGTCCTGGACCCGAGGATCCGTTATGCCTGAGAACCGCTACGAGAAGGCCCCGCGTCCGGGCCAGGGCCACTACGTGGCCGCACCGGAGGACGTGAAGGTCGGCGTCGTCGACGCCGTCTCGACCGACGAGGCGCCGTCGAGCATGTGGCGCGAGGCGTGGCGAGAGATGAGCCACCGCCCGCTGTTCTGGGTGTCGGTCGCGATGATCCTCGTCGTGATCGTCGTGGCACTGGTGCCCGGCCTCTTCACCTCGCAGCTGCCGCGCCAGGGGTGCAGCCTGGCGAACTCGTTGCTGCCCCCGTCGGGCGAGCACTTCTTCGGCACCGACAAGAACGGCTGCGACATCTACACCCGCACGCTGTTCGGGGCGAAGGCCTCCGTGCTGGTCGGTCTGCTGACCACCGCGTTCGTCGTCGTCATCGGCACCGTCATCGGCGCTGTCGCCGGCTACTACGGCGGCTGGCTGGACACGATCCTGTCGCGCCTCACGGACATCTTCTTCGCGGTGCCGTTCGTGCTGGCCGCGATCGTGATCCTGAGCATCGTCCCGTCGCGCAGCGCGCTGGCGGTCGCGCTGGTGCTCGCGTCGTTCGGCTGGACCACGATCGCCCGTATCACCCGCGGTGCGGTGCTGAGCGTCAAGAACAACGAGTTCGTCACGGCGTCGAAGGCGTTGGGCATGAGCCGCGCGGCCATCCTGTGGCGGCACGTGCTGCCGAACTCGGCCGCGCCGATCATCGTGTACTCCACGGTGGCGCTGGGCACGTTCATCGTCGCCGAGGCGACGCTGACGTTCCTCGGCATCGGCCTGGACCCGTCGACCGTCTCCTGGGGTGGCGACCTGTCCGCGGGCCGCTCGTCGATCCGTACCAACGCGGAGATCATGTTCTACCCGGCCGCCGCACTCGCCTTCACGGTGCTCGGCTTCATCATGCTGGGTGACGTCGTGCGCGACGCGCTCGACCCGAAGGCGAGGAAGCGATGACCACCACGATCACCCTCACCGACGGTTCCACCGAGGACGCCCCGGTGCCCGCCGAGAAGCGCGACGACAGCTCGCCGCTGCTCGACATCAAGGACCTGCGGATCTCGTTCACCACGGCGACCGGCACGGTCGAGGCCGTGCGCGGCGTGGACCTCACGGTCTACCCGGGTCAGTCCGTGGCGATCGTGGGCGAGTCGGGCTCCGGCAAGTCGACGACGGCGCACGCGATCATCGACCTGCTGCCCGGCACCGGCAAGGTGACCGGCGGGTCCATCACGTTCGGCGGGCGCGAGCTCGTCGGGCTCAAGCGTCGCGAGGTCGAGGACCTGCGCGGTCGCGAGATCGGCCTCGTGCCGCAGGACCCGATGTCCAACCTCAACCCGGTGTGGCGCATCGGCACGCAGATCGACGAGGCGCTCGTGGCCAACGGCTTCCAGGGCAGCAAGGCGGAGCGCACCGCGCGCGTCGCCGAGCTGCTCGGCGAGGCCGGCCTGCCCGACGCCGCGCGCCGCGCCCGGCAGTTCCCGCACGAGTTCTCCGGCGGCATGCGTCAGCGCGCGCTCATCGCGATCGGTCTGGCCTCACGGCCGAAGCTGCTCATCGCGGACGAGCCCACCTCGGCGCTCGACGTCACGGTCCAGAAGAAGATCCTGGACCACCTCGAGGGCCTGACCGCCGAGCTCGGCACCGCCGTCCTGTTCATCACCCACGACCTGGGCCTGGCCGCCGAGCGGGCCGAGCACCTCGTCGTCATGTACAAGGGCAAGGTCGTCGAGTCGGGGCCCGCGCTGCAGATCCTCAAGGACCCGCAGCACGAGTACACCAAGCGGCTCGTCGCCTCCGCGCCGTCGCTGGCCTCGCGCCGCATCCAGTCCGCGCACGCGCGCGGCACCGAGGCCGAGGACCTGCTCGCCGAGCACGCCGACGAGTCCGCGACGGCGGCGCCCGACGTCGTCGTGGCGAAGGACCTCACCAAGGTGTTCCACATCCGGGGCTCGCGCCCGGGCGCGCACACCGACTTCACCGCGGTGGACAGCATCGACTTCGCGCTGCCGAAGGGCCGCACGCTCGCCCTGGTGGGCGAGTCCGGCTCCGGCAAGTCGACGGCGGCCAACATGGTGCTGGGCCTGCTCGAGCCGACGTCGGGCACCGTGCAGTTCGACGGCAAGGACGTCGCCACGATGTCCGCCAAGGAGCAGTTCGCGCTGCGCCGGCGCGTGCAGCCGGTGTTCCAGAACCCGTACGGGTCGCTGGACCCGACGTACTCGATCTTCCGATCGATCGAGGAGCCGCTCGCGCTGCACCGCGTGGGCGACCGGAAGTCGCGCGAGAAGCGGGTGCGCGAGCTGCTGGACATGGTGTCGCTGCCGCAGGCCACGATGCGCCGGTTCCCGAACGAGCTGTCGGGTGGTCAGCGGCAGCGCATCGCCATCGCGCGTGCGCTGGCGCTCAAGCCCGAGGTGCTCGTGCTCGACGAGGCCGTCTCGGCGCTCGACGTGCTGGTCCAGGCGCAGATCCTGACGCTGCTCAACGACCTGCAGGCGGAGCTCGGGCTGTCCTTCCTGTTCATCACGCACGACCTCGCCGTCGTGCGGCAGATCGCGGACCTCGTGGCCGTGATGAAGGACGGGCGGATCGTGGAGCACGCGACCACCGACGAGGTGTTCGACAACCCGCAGCAGGAGTACACGCGCGACCTCCTGGCAGCCATCCCCGGCGCCAGCCTGGAGATCGGCGCCTGACCCCTCCCGCCGAGGTAGTCACCTGGCGAGGTAGTCACGCAGCGAGGTAGTCACCCAGACGGGTGACTACCTCGCTGTCTGTCTACCTCGCCCCATGACTACCTCGCCCCGTGACTACCTCGCCACGTGACTACCTCGGCGCAACAGGGAGTGATGCGGGCGACACCTGGGGATTTCGATTCGCGGGTAAGATGGTGCTGCCGCGAGACGGGTCCCCAGGACCAGGGTCCGCGCCCCCTGACCTCCCTTTCTGGAAATGAGTGCTCCGTGACCGTGCCTGCAACCGCGCCGACCTCGGCCCGCGCGACCCGATCCGACCTGCGCAACGTCGCGATCGTGGCTCACGTGGACCACGGCAAGACCACGCTCGTGGACGCCATGCTCCGGCAGGCGGGAGCGTTCTCCGCCCACCAGCAGGTGGACGACCGCGTGATGGACTCCGGCGACCTGGAGCGTGAGAAGGGCATCACGATCCTCGCGAAGAACACGGCGATCCGGTACGCGGGCCCCGCGGCCGCCGCCGGCGGGCAGCCGGACGGCATCACGATCAACGTGATCGACACCCCTGGTCACGCCGACTTCGGCGGCGAGGTCGAGCGCGGCCTGTCGATGGTCGACGGCGTCGTGCTGCTGGTCGACGCGTCGGAGGGCCCGCTGCCCCAGACGCGCTTCGTGCTGCGCAAGGCGCTGGCCGCGAAGCTGCCGGTCATCGTCGTCGTCAACAAGGTCGACCGGCCCGACGCCCGCATCAGCGAGGTCGTCGCCGAGACCACCGACCTGCTGCTCGGCCTGGCCGGCGACCTGTCCGACGAGGTCGAGGACCTCGACCTGGACGCGATCCTCGACGTGCCGGTCGTCTACGCGTCGGCCAAGGCCGGCCGTGCCTCGACCGAGCAGCCCGCCGACGGCGGCCTGCCGGACAACGAGGACCTCGAGCCGCTGTTCGCGACCATCCTCGAGAAGATCCCCGCGCCCACGTACGAGGAGGGCATGCCGCTGCAGGCGCACGTCACCAACCTCGACGCGTCCCCGTTCCTCGGCCGCCTCGCGCTGCTGCGGATCCACAACGGCACCCTGACCAAGGGCCAGACCGTGGCGTGGGCCCGGCACGACGGCAGCCTGCAGAGCGTGAAGATCACCGAGCTGCTGGAGACCAAGGCGCTCGAGCGCGTGCCGGCGCAGTCGGCGGGTCCGGGCGACATCGTCGCGGTCGCCGGCATCGCCGACATCATGATCGGCGAGACCCTCACGGACCTCGACGACCCGCGGCCGCTGCCGCTCATCACCGTCGACGACCCGGCCATCTCGATGACCATCGGCATCAACACCTCGCCGCTGGCGGGCAAGGGCGGCAAGGGCCACAAGGTCACGGCGCGCCAGGTCAAGGACCGCCTCGACTCCGAGCTCATCGGCAACGTCTCGCTCAAGGTGCTGCCGACCGAGCGCCCGGACGCGTGGGAGGTGCAGGGCCGTGGCGAGCTGGCGCTCGCCATCCTCGTCGAGCAGATGCGCCGCGAGGGCTTCGAGCTCACGGTGGGCAAGCCGCAGGTCGTCACCCGGACCATCGACGGCAAGGTGCACGAGCCGATGGAGCGCATGACGATCGACGTGCCGGAGGAGTACCTCGGCTCGGTCACGCAGCTCCTCGCGCAGCGCAAGGGCCGTATGGAGACCATGTCGAACCACGGGACGGGCTGGGTCCGGATGGAGTTCATGGTCCCGGCGCGCGGCCTCATCGGCTTCCGCACCCGGTTCCTCACCGAGACCCGCGGCACGGGCATCGCGTCCTCCATCTCGGAGGGCTACGAGCCGTGGCACGGCCCCATCGAGTCCCGGAACACCGGCTCCCTGGTGGCCGACCGCGCGGGCGTCGTCACGCCGTACGCCATGATCAACCTGCAGGAGCGCGGCTCGTTCTTCGTCGACCCCACGCAGGAGGTCTACGAGGGCATGATCGTCGGCGAGAACTCCCGCAACGAGGACATGGACGTCAACATCACCAAGGAGAAGAAGCTGACGAACATGCGGTCCTCGACCGCCGACAGCTTCGAGAACCTCATCCCGCCGCGCAAGCTCACGCTCGAGGAGTCGCTGGAGTTCGCGCAGGAGGACGAGTGCGTCGAGGTGACGCCCGAGGTGGTCCGCATCCGCAAGGTGGCGCTGGACGCCACGGAGCGCGCCCGCGCGGCTGCCCGCGCCAAGCGCGCCTGACCCCACCCGCCTCGTGTCGCTGAGTGCTGGATCCTCGCCCTCCCGAATCCCTGGAGAGGGCGAGGATCCAGCACTCGGCGTCTCCGGGGGTGTGGTGGGGGTGCACGCGCACCCGGACGACGAGAGCCTGTCCACCGGGGGCCTGCTCGCCGCCTGGGCGGCGGGCGGGCGACCCGTGTGCGTCGTGACGTGCACGCGCGGCGAGCGCGGTGAGGTCATCGCCCTGCCCGGCACGACGTCGGAGGGCCGCGCCGGTCTCGAGGGCGACGGTCCGGCGCTCGGCGCCTACCGCGAGACCGAGCTGGCCGCCGCGCTGACGGCGCTCGGGGACGGCCCGGACGGTATCGAGCACGCCTTCCTCGACCGGCTGTCCGGCCCCGACGGCGAGCGGCATCCGGGCTACGAGGACTCGGGCATGGCGTGGGTCGCCCCCGGTGTCGCGGGCCCGGCACCCGACTCGCCACCGACGGCGTTCGCCCGCGTGGCGCTCGACGAGCCGGCCGGGCGGCTGGCGGTGCTGCTGCGCGAGCGGCGTCCCGCCGTCGTCGCGACGTACGAGCCGGGCGGGGGGTACGGGCACCCGGATCACGTGCGGACGCATGCGGTCACGGTGCGCGCGCTCGAGCTCGCCGCCGACCCGGCGTGGCGTCCCGGCGGCACGGGGCGGGCCGGCGAGCCGTGGGCCGGGGCGGAGCTGTGGCAGGCGGTCGCGCCCGCCTCCGTCGTGCGCGCGGCACGGGCGACGCTCGCCGGGCTGCCCGACGCGCGCGCCCTCGCCGCGGCGCACGGCCTCACGTTCCCGGACCCGGACGAGGACCTGCCGCCGTTCGCGGTCGAGGACCTCGACGTCGCCGAGGTGGTGCGCGTCGACGTGCGGCCCGTGCTCGACCGGGTGGTCGGTGCCCTGCGTGCGCACGCGACCCAGGTGCAGCACGCGACGGCGCTGCCGCGGCCCGACGGTGAGGTCGCGGGGTGGTACGCCCTGTCCAACGGCGTGCTGGCGCCGATCCTCGCGACGGAGACGTACCGGGTCAGCGCTCCTGGAGGGCGTCGAGCGCGATCGCCATGGCGGTGACGAGCCGGCGGTCCAGCCCGGCGTCGTGGATGTCCACCACGTAGCGGTCCCGCAGGCCCCACTTCTTCTCGACCGAGAACGCCACGCGCCCGTCGACCACGAAGTCGAAGTGGTACGGCAGCCAGTCGAGGTCGGTGAACCGGCGCAGCAGCGCGACGGCCGTGCTGCGCTCGGCGCCCGTCAGCGTGGCGTGGCCCGGCTGCTCCAGGTGCCACGTGCTGCGCAGCAGCGACCGCGCGAAGTCCTTGCGGAACGAGCCGATGGGGGCGCCCGCCGCGTCGACGACGTCGTAGGTCGCGCCGAGGTCCATGATCTGCCGGGCCTTGAAGCCGAGCACGGGCTCACGCCTGCTGTCGTCGGTGTAGAGCGTCACCTGCTCGCGGAACGCCATGCGCTTCTGCTGGGCGAACGCGTAGAGCTCGCCCTCGGACCCGTCGGGCAGCGCCCCGCGCACCTCGTACTGGTTGACCATCATCCGGATGCGCTGGCGGACGACGAGCCGCGTCTGTGCCTGGAGCGTGTTCACCCGCCGGAGTGTTCCACATCGCAGAGGCCTCCCAGGCGGATGCTGGACAATGCGGGGGTGAACTCATCCGGACGTCACCTCGGACGAACCATCCTGCGCACGCTGCTCGCGGTCCTGCTGGGGGTCGTGATGGGCGCGCTGGGCACGGTGGTGCACCGGTACGGCGACGACTCGTGGTACCTGGGCCTGGTGCTCGCCCTGGCGCTCACGGCGGCGTCGGGCGTGCTCGCCCGTGCCTGGGCCGGTTACGGCACGCTCCTGGGCTTCGGTGTGGGCTGGGTCGGCATCGTCCAGGTGCTGTCCCTGCCGGGCTCGGGGGGCGACGTCGTCGTCCCCGCCGGTGTCCTCGGCCTCGTGTGGTCGTACGCCGGGGTGGCTCTGCTGGCGGTCGTGGCGTTCCTGCCCGCGTCCTGGTTCGCGGAGGTGCCTGCCCGGCCCCGGCGGCACGTCGCCTGAGGTCAGCGCCTCGTCGGACGGTGCGCCGAGCGCACCCGGAGGACGTCCGGCAGGATTGATACACAACCTCCACCTCGGGACGTCCGGTACGCGCGCTTGAGACGGATTCTCGGTCGATAGGATGCCCGGAGGGCGGCCCCGTCCAGCGGATTCCGCCGCAGGTCCGGTGCGCCCTGGACGACGCGGAGAGCCCGCGTCTCGGGTAGTTGCACGGAGCGTGCCGATGGGTCAGCCGACCGAGCGTGACGATTCGCTCGAGCCGACGTCAGACGAGAAGCAGGGGACCCCTCCTGCCCCGACGACTCCTCCCCGCCTGTCTCCGACGCGCCCAGGCAGCGCGCCGCGACAGCCGGTGCCGCCACAGGCGCGGCCTGTGCCGGGCCAGTCGGCCCGGCCCGCGACGCCCCCGGCGCAGGCCGGTGACCGGCCGCCGTCCATCCCGCCCGCTGCACGCGCTCAGGGCACGACGCCGCCCGCCGCCGGCG
>NZ_JABEMG010000127.1 GCF_013004695.1 Promicromonospora citrea | reverse complement strand
CACCTCGCCGAGCGCGGCGCGGGCGAGCCGGGCGCCGACCTCGTCGCCGCCCTGGTCGACGAGGTCCCCGCCGACGACGCCGACGTGCCCGACCTGGTGCGCCGCGGCGTCGACCGTGTGGTCGCGTGGCTCGACGGGCTCGTCGACAAGGCCTGGGCCGCGTGGCTCGTCGTCGCGGTGCTGCTGGCCGGGAGCGCCGCGGAGGTGGCGGTGGGCCTGGGCATCGTCCGCGGCCAGGTGCCGGGGCTGCCGCTGTGGACGGGCGTCGCGGTCCTGGTGGCCGTCGCCGTGTCGGTGGCGCTGCTCGTCGTCGGCGTCGTCGTCGGTCGGCGCGACCGCCTGCGCGGCGCGGCCTGGGTGCGCCGGGCGGTGCTGGTCAGCCTGCTGTTCACGCAGGTGCTGGTGTTCCGCGCGCTGCAGTGGACCGCGGCGTTCGGCCTGCTGCTCGACGTGCTGGCCTTCGCGGCCCTGGAGGTGGCGCTCCGCGAGGGTAGGACGGCGCGTCCTAGGCAGCCGCGACCCAGGACGGGAAGGGCTCACGATGGCCCCCCGAAGGGCCTTGCGGGGCGGGAGTCTTGATCTGTCGGCACATCGGGTGCCGGCCAGCATCTCAAGGAGACCCCCGATGACTTACCCCACCGACCGCCCCGCCACCTGGTTCATCACGGGCGCCTCGCGCGGCCTCGGCCTCGAGCTCGTCAAGAAGCTCCTCGAGCGCGGGGACAACGTCGCCGCCACCACCCGTTCCACCGAGCGCCTGATCGGCTCGCTGGAGGGCACCGACACCAGCCGCCTGCACGCGCTGGCCCTGGACCTGGCCGACGAGGCGCAGGTCGTCCAGGCGGTGAACAGCACCAAGGAGCGGTTCGGCACGATCGACGTCGTGGTGAACAACGCCGGCTACGGCTACCTCGGCGCCGTCGAGGAGGTCCCGGACGCCGACGTGCGCGCCATGTTCGACGTCCAGATCTTCGGCGCCTGGAACGTGCTGCGCGCGGTGCTCCCGGGCTTCCGCGAGGCCCACAGCGGCCACATCATCAACATCTCGTCCATCGTGGGTCTGCTGGCCTTCCCGGGCTGGGGCCTGTACGCCGCCGGCAAGTTCGCCCTCGAGGGCCTGACCGCCTCGCTCGCCGGCGAGGTCGCCGACTACGGCATCAAGGTCAACCTCGTCGAGCCGGGCTACATGCGCACGGACTTCCTGCGCCCGGTCTCGATCGGCCTGCCCGAGTCGACCACCGACGCCTACCCGGCCGTCCGCGAGATGGTCGAGCAGCACCTGGCCATGCCGGGCACGCAGCTCGGTGACCCGGCCAAGGCTGCCGAGGCCATCATCACCGTGGCAACGACCGGCACCGCGCCGATCCACCAGATCCTCGGCTCCGACTCGCTCGGCCTCGCCGAGGCTCGCGTCAAGGGCCTGACCGAGGCCATCGACGCGTCGCGCGAGCTCGCCGTGACGACCGACATCCCCGGCGTCGCCTGAGCCCTTCGCTCGGCGCCGACGCGCAGACCTGAGGCACCGGCCCCCACGGGGGCGCGGTGCCTCAGGTCTTTCCGCGCGGGTGGACCGCGGCCTCACGCCTCCTGGTCGCGTCCGCTCAGCCGCTCGTAGAGCAGGACGGCGGACGACAGGTCGTCCGCGCCCCGGCCCGCCGCGCTCACGGCGTGGAACAGCTCGTGCGCCAGGCCGGTGACGGGCAGGACCGTCCCGTCCCGGCGGGCGACGTCGAGCGCGAGCCGCAGGTCCTTGACCACCATGTCGGTCGAGAACGCGACACGGAAGTCGCGCGCGGCCAGCGACACCGCCTTGTACCTCACCAGCGGCGAGGCGACGGGGCTGTCGGCGAGCACGTCGAGCATCTGCTGCCACCCGAGGCCCGCGTTCCCGCCCAGCGTCAGCGCCTCGCTCATCGCCAGCGTGGTCTGGGCGATCACGGTGTTGACGGCGAGCTTCATGACCCGCGCCTCCTCGGCCTCGCCGAGCCGGAACGTCCGCCGGCCGACGGCGCCGAACACCTCCTCGAACGCGTCGATGCCCGCACCCGGCCCCGACGCGAGCACGCCGAGCTGCCCCGTGCGGACCAGCGCCGTGCTGCCCATGAGGGGCGCGCGCACGTACGGCACGCCGACGGCGGCGGCCGCGGCGGCGACGTCGGCCGACACCTCGGGCGACACCGTGCTCATGTCCGCGTACACCAGCCCCGGCCGCTCGCCCGTCAGCACGCCGCCCTCGCCCGTCGTCACCTGGCGCAGGGCGCCGTCGTCGGCCACGAGGGTGACCAGCAGGTCGACCTCGCCCGCCAGCTTCTCGGGGCTCGGGGCCCAGCGTGCGCCCGCGGAGACCAGCGCCTCCGCCCGCGCCATGGTGCGGTTGTGCACCCAGACCTCGAACCCGGCCTCCAGCAGGCGCGTGGCGATCGCGCGCCCCATGGTGCCGAGCCCGAGCACGCCGACGCGCGACGTCGGGGAGCCCTGGGCCTCGTTCGTGGATGTCTCGCTCATGATCTTCCTTCCTGGTGGTGAGGCCACACGCACGAAAGGACCGGGGCCGACGGGCGCCTCACGTACCCGCCGACCCCGGTCAGCTTGTGCGCCGGGTCAGGACCCGGCGACGTCGTCCCCGATCAGCTCCAGCCGAACAGGTCCTGCCGCAGACCGGCCGCGCGGAACAGGTAGTCCCGCGAGGACTCGAGCTCGCGGCGCAGGCGGTCGAGGTTGGCGTCGAGCAGCCGCCCGCGCCACTTGCGCACCTTGCCCCCCGCGAGCACGGTCTCGACGTTCGACCGCTCCATGAGCGAGACGACGGCACCCGGCACGCTGTTCAGCGGCGCGACGTTGAGGGCCGTCGCGTCGAGCAGGACGATGTCCGCCTCCTTGCCCGGCGTGAGCGAGCCGACCTTGTGGTCGAGCCGCAGGTGCTTGGCGCCGTTGAGCGTGGCGAACCGCAGCACGTCGCGGACGGTCAGCAGCTCCGGCGTACCGGGAGCCGGTGTCGGCCACTGGTTCGGCGGCGTGAAGTCGCCCTGCTCGAGGATCTGCTGGTTGACGACCATGCGCTGCATGGTCATCGCGGACCGCATCTGCGTGAACGGGTCGGCCGTCATCGTCGTCTCGACGTCGGAGCTCAGCGACGGCTCCATGCCCAGCTCCTGCATCTTCAGGATCGGCGGGACGCCGTGCCGCATGTTCATCTCGATCGGGAAGGCGACCGACACCTGCGCGCCCGCGTCGCGTGCGCGCTCCCAGGCCGTGTCGGACATCCCGGTCATGTGGATGAGCAGGTTGTCCGGCCCGAAGCCGAGGTCGTTGTTCACGCCGCCCGTGCCGGCCGCGATGTCGTCCACGATGAGGCGGGTGCCCCAGCCGGAGACGATGTGCGACGCGATCTGGAGGTCCAGCTCGCGGGCGATCTTCCAGGACTCGGAGTACATCTCCTCGCTGATGTAGATCTCACCGCCCATGACCATCGTCAGGAGCTGGTCGTCCGAGGAGAAGTACTGCTCGCGCAGGCGGTAGGCGTCACGCGGGTAGCGCGCCGCCGGACGCCCGTCGCCCTCGAAGTAGCCGAACGCGCTGCGCCGGCCGGTGTCGCGCAGGGCCCGGACCGCCGCGTCGGAGTGCTCCGGCGAGTGGTGGATCTGCGAGACGTCGAGCACCGAGGTGACACCCGCGTCGAGCTGGGACAGGCCGGCGAACAGCGAGTTGATGTAGACGTCCTGCGGCCGGTAGACGGGCGAGAACCGCTGCAGGATGTACTCGGTGTAGTCGGGGTCCGCGCTCGGCGAGCCCGAGTTGTCGTCGACCAGGAGGCCGTTGGCGAGGAACGCGCGCTGCGAGGTCTCGAACAGGTGGTGGTGGGTGTCGACGAAGCCGGGCATCACGATGCGGCCGCGGGCGTCGATCACGGTGGCACCGGCCGCGCGGATGTTCGGCCGGACGGCCACGATCTTCGTGCCCTCGTCATGCCGTGGAACTGCTTGAACGCCGTCGCGAAGTGCGAAGGATTGGCATAACCCACGCGCTCGGCGACCTGACCGATAGTGAGCTGCCGTTCCATGAGCAGCAGCGCGGCCTGGTCCAGACGCAGCCGCTTGAGGAATTGATAGAGACCTGAACCGGTCGCCTCGACGAACATCGCGGTGAGCGCCGACGGGCTGACGTTCACGTCGTCGGCCATGTCGCCGACCGTCAGGGGTCGGGACATGTTCGCGCGCGCGAACGCGATCGACGCGCTCAGCGGGTCGTCGGGACGCTCGACGGCAGCGGCCTGCAGGAGGCGTGCCGCCTGCTCGGTGCGCAGCAGGTGGTAGGTGATCTCCTGCAGCGTCATCGGGGCGAGGACACGGCGGTCGCCCGGGTCGGCGAGCAGGCCGAGGAAGCGCAGCACGGACTCGCGCAGCCGCTCCCGGTCGGCGAACACCCGCGCGACCGACCGGGCGTCGGACGCCGGCACCGCGTGGATCGTCCCGGCGCGCTCGGCGAGCAGCGAGGACACCGACCGGACGACCGCCGGGTCGAGCTGGAGCACGAACGAGTAGTAGGGCCGCTGCGGGCTCGCCTCGTCCACACGGGTCTGGAACCGCAGGCCGCGGGTGAGCAGGAGGTGGTGGTCGGGGTCG
The DNA here is from genome assembly GCF_013004695.1 of Promicromonospora citrea. Classification (GTDB taxonomy): domain Bacteria; phylum Actinomycetota; class Actinomycetes; order Actinomycetales; family Cellulomonadaceae; genus Promicromonospora; species Promicromonospora citrea. The sequence goes on along the minus strand of NZ_JABEMG010000127.1, from coordinate 8,445 downwards.
CACACGTGCTCCTGGCCGTCGACGACGATCAGCTTGCGCCCCTGCACCACGTACACGAGCGCGAGCGAGCCGACCTGGGCCGCCTGCAGCGGGATCCGGTGGTCGAACCGGTAAGCGGTCAGGCCGGGCCACGGCGTCTCGTTCGGACCCTCCTGGGGCGTCAGGCCCGCCAGCTCGGCGACGAGCTGCGCGGCCGGGTCGTCCGGACCGGTCATGCGTGCCTCCTGTGCGCGATGGCCCCGTGCGTCGGACCGGGGAGGACCGTCGCCCCCGCGGTGGTCAGTCGGCGGCCCGCTCCGCGCCCACGCCCGTGAGCGACCAGCTCGCCAGCAGGTCGAGGGCCCGCGCCGACGGCGAGGCGGGCTCGGTCGAGTACACGTAGAGCGTGGTGTCGGGGTCGCCCGGGAGGGTCAGCGTCTCGTACTCGACGGCGAGGTCGCCCACCACCGGGTGGCGCAGCCGCTTGGACCCGTAGGTGCGCTGGTTGACCCGGTGCTCGTCCCACCAGCGGGCGAACTCGGGCACCGTCTCGCGCAGCTGGGCGATGAGCTCGTTGGTGGCCCGGTCGGCGGGGTCGTTGCCCGCCTCGAGGCGCAGGCTCTCCACCGCGACGCGGGCCTGCTCCTCCCAGTCGACGAACAGGTCACGCGGCTCGACGCCCAGGAACATCCACCGCGCGTAGTTGCGCTCCGTGGCGGGCAGCTTCTCGAAGTCGGTGAACAGCGCCTTGGCCATGCGGTTCTGCGCGAGCACGTCCGAGCGCCGGCCGAGCACGAGCACCGGCACGTCGCCGAGCGCGTCGATCAGCTGGTACAGGCCCGGCCGCACCCGCTGCACGGGGCGCGAGCGCTGCTGGGGCGTCGCCGTGCCGAGGCCGATGAGGTCGGCGAGGTGCGCGCGGCCCGGAGCGTCCAGGTCGAGGGCACGGCCGATCGCCTCGACCACCGCGGGCGACGGCACGATGCGCCGCCCCTGCTCGAGGCGTGCGTAGTAGTCGCTCGACACCCCGGCGAGGAACGCGACCTCCTCGCGCCGGAGCCCGGGCACGCGCCGCACGCGGCCGTCGGCCGGGAGGCCGGACCGCGCGAAGTCCACCTGACTCCGGGCCCGCCGCAGGAAGTCGGCGAGCTCTGTGTTCTTCTCCGCCATGTGTTCCAGTCTCGCGACCGGACGGCCGGACCGCACCCCCTCGGGTGGTCCTGTGCGTCCTAGGTCGCGCAGGGCGCGCCCAGGCCCCCCGCCGCGCCCCTGGCCGGACGACGCTGGGAGCAAGCGCGGGTACCAGAGCCCGGTATCCCTACTCGAGGAGGAGCACCATGAGCAAGATCCTGATCGTCATGGCGCCCCGGAGGACTACCTGGGTGAGGCCACGACCGTCACCCACCTCGCCGTCGACCGCTGGGCCGCCACCCCCGGCCTCGACGCGACCCACCCGCCCGTCGCCGAGCTCGCGACGCGCGCGCACCACGGCAGCACCCCGCAGACCAGCACCCGGAAGGAACCCCGTCCATGAACACCATCAGCGCCCACGCCTCGAACGACACCAGAGCGAGCGACCCGGAGCGGACCGCACGCGACCTCGGCGTCGACCCGCGCCTCTTCCTCGGCGGTCGCCGGCAGGACGGCTCCGCGGGACAGACCATCGTCGTCGAGAACCCCGCGACCGGCGCGGCCCTCACCGAGGTCGCGTCCGCGACCCCCGAGGACGCGCTCGCCGCCCTCGACGCGGCCGACGCCGTCCAGGAGAGCTGGGCGGCCACCGCACCGCGCGAGCGCGGCGAGATCCTGCGCCGCGCCTACCAGATCCTGACCGACCGGTCCGGGGAGCTCGCCCGGATCATCACCCTCGAGATGGGCAAGTCCCTCGACGAGTCGCGGGGCGAGGTCGCCTACGGCGCCGACTACCTGCGCTGGTTCTCCGAGGAGGCCGTGCGCATCTCCGGCGAGTGGAAGGTCAACGCGGCCGGCACGGCGCGCGTGCTGACCATGCGCCAGCCCGTCGGGCCGAGCCTGCTCATCACGCCGTGGAACGCGCCGCTGGCGATGCCGGCCCGCAAGATCGGCCCCGCCGTCGCCGCGGGCTGCACCATGATCCTCAAGCCCGCGGCCCAGACGCCGCTCACGGCGCTGTTCCTCGCCGAGGCGCTCGCCGAGGCCGGGCTCCCCGAGGGCGTGCTCAGCGTGCTGCCGACGTCCGACGCCGGCGGCCTCACCGACGCCCTGTTCGCCGACGACCGCCTGCGCAAGGTGTCGTTCACCGGCTCGACCGAGGTCGGGCGCATGCTGCTGCGCAAGTCCGCGGACCACGTGCTGCGCACCTCCATGGAGCTCGGCGGCAACGCGCCGTTCATCGTGTGCTCCGACGCGGACGTGGACGCCGCCGTCGACGGGGCCATGCTCGCCAAGATCCGCAACAACGGCGAGGCGTGCGTCGCGGCCAACCGGTTCCTCGTGCACGCCGACGTCGCCGAGGAGTTCTCGGCCAAGTTCGCCGACCGCATGCGTACGCTGCGCACCGGTGACGGGAGCGAGCCGGGCGTGCAGGTGGGCCTGCTCATCGACGCGGCCCAGCGGGACAAGGTCGCCGGCCTCGTCGCCGACGCGATCGCCCAGGGCGGCCGGCTCGTCACCGGCGGGTCCTCGCCCGAGGGCACCGGCTACTTCTTCGCGCCGACGGTGCTGACCGACGTCCCCGCGAACGCCCGGATCAACAGCGAGGAGATCTTCGGCCCCGTGGCCCCGATCCGGGTCTTCCACGACGACGACGAGGCGATCCGCATCGCGAACGACACCGAGTTCGGGCTCGTCGCCTACCTCTACACCCAGGACGTGAGCCGCGCGGTCCGGCTCTCCGAGCGGCTGCAGACCGGCATGGTCGGCCTGAACCGCGGCCTGGTCTCCGACCCGGCGGCCCCGTTCGGCGGGGTCAAGCAGTCGGGCATGGGCCGCGAGGGCGGCTCGACCGGCATCGACGAGTACCTCGAGACGAAGTACGTGGCGCTGGCGGTCTGACGACGGCGGCGTGGCCCGCTCACGTCGTGAGCGGGTCCCCGCCCGGCGGGACGGCGTCGCGGCCCGCGGCGCGGTCGAGGGTGCGGTCGGGGAGCCAGATCGTGAAGGTGCTCCCCCGCTCCCCGGCGTCGTGCGCCGTGTGCCGCAGGTGTCCGTCGTGGCTCTCGGCGACCTGGCGGGCGATGGCCAGGCCGAGGCCGGAGCCGTCCGTCCCCGCGCCGTTCGTGCCGCGGTAGAACCGGTCGAAGATCCGGTCGCGCTCCTCGTCGGGCACCCCGGGTCCCTCGTCGGCGACGGCGACCCAGGCCCACCCCTGCCTGCTGCCCACGCCGACCGTCACCGTGCTGCCCGACGGCGCGAGCCGCACCGCGTTGGACAGCAGGTTGCCGACGGCCCGCGCGAGCGCGTTCGCGTCGCCGTACGCGACCGGTCCCGGGTGGGCGCGCTCGGCGAGCGCCACGCCGCGCTGCCGGGCCACCGCGCGGTTCTCCCGGACGACGCCGGACACCAGCGCCGCGAGGTCGACCTCCTGGTCGGCGAACGCCTCCGAGCGCAGGCGCGCCGTCGCCAGCAGGTCCTCCAGCAGGCGGGACATGCGGGCGGTCGCGGCGAGCACGACGGCGGCCGCCTCGGCGCGCTGGGCGCGGTCGGCCTGGTCGTCGGCGAGCACCGCCTCGACGTTGGCCTGCACCACCATGACCGGGTTGCGCAGCTCGTGCGAGACGTCCTCGATGAGCCGGCGCTCGGCGCTGAACGCCCGGTCGAGGCGGTCGAGCATGCCGTCGATGGTGTCGGCCAGGGTGCGCAGCTCGTCGTGCGGGCCGGTCGCGCCGATGCGGCGGGAGAGGTCGGTGGCGCCGATCTCCTGGGCCGTCCGGGTGATCGCCTCGACGGGCCGCAGCGCCCGCCCGGCCACCCACCAGCCGATGACCACGCTGAGCAGGAACATGACCGCGAGCGCCACGGCCGAGTAGTCGCGCAGCGTCTGCAGCGCCGCGTAGTTGACGGCGTGCTGCACCGTGTCGAGGTCGGCGGCCTGGAACTGCTCGCCGGGCTTGTAGGCGATGCTGCCGTCGGGCTTCTTCTCGAACCGCTTGACGGTCACGGGGTCGAGGGGCGCGGCGACGACCGTGCTCGACAGCGCGAGGTACACGCCGGCGAGGATGAGCGCGGTGACGCCGAACAGCGTGGCGGAGTAGGTGACGGCGAGCCGCATCCGCACGGTCGCGGCCCACCCCGGCAGCCGCAGGGTCATGCGAGCGCGCCCTCGACGGGCGCGGGCAGGTCACGCAGCCGGTACCCGCGGCCGACGAGGGTCTCGAGGGCGGGCTCCTCGTCGTCGACGGTGAGCTTGCGGCGCAGCGTGCCGACGGTGACGCGCACCGTCTGGGTGAACGGGTCGGCGTTCTCGTCCCACACGTGCTCGAGCAGCTCCTCGGCAGGCACCACGTAGGCGGGCCGGCTCATGAGGTAGCGCAGGACTCCGAACTCCTTGCGGGTCAGGGAGAGCTCGCGCTCGCCGCGCCAGGCGAGCTGCCGCGCGGTGTCGAGGCGGATGGGGCCGTGGGTGAGCACGGCGGCGACGTCGCGCGTCTCGCGGCGCAGGAGCGCGCGGATGCGGGCGGACAGCTCGATGACGGCGAACGGCTTGACGAGGTAGTCGTCGGCGCCGACGTCGAGCCCGGTGACGCGGTCGGTGAGGCGTCCGCGCGCGGTGAGCATGAGGATGCGCGGCGGCTCCCCCTCGGCGAGCGGGATGGTCCCGGCGCGGACGGCGCGGGTCAGGTCGTAGCCGGTGCCGTCGGGCAGGGTGACGTCGAGCAGCACGAGGTCGTACGGCGTCAGGGCGAGCTTGGCCTGCGCCTCGGCGACGGTGTGCGCGTGGTCGACGGCGTAGCCCTCCCGGCGCAGGGCGACCTCCAGGGCGCTCACGAGCCCCGCCTCGTCCTCCACGATCAGCAGTCGCACAGCAGAACCGTAATCGCGCGGCGGCGTGCCGCACAGGGTGTGCCGGTCCCCCTCTTTCGGTCGGCTTTCGCTCGGGTTTCCCGCAGTTTTCTCGCCGGTCGGGTGGAGTCGGGTCCATGGAGACCCCCACGAGCCGCCCCACCGCTCACCCGACCACCCACCCCCACCCCGCCACCCATCCCGCCACGCAGGACATCCCCGCGGTCGCCAAGCACCCGCCGCTGCGCCCGCCCGCCGCGCTCCTCGAGCGTGCGCTGTTCGAGGTCAAGCGCGTCGTCGTGGGCCAGGACCACATGGTCGAGCGCACCATGGTCGGCCTGCTCGCCCGCGGCCACGTGCTGCTCGAGGGCGTGCCCGGCGTCGCCAAGACGCTCGCGGTGCGGACGCTGGCGACCGTCGCCGGCGGCACGTTCGCCCGCCTGCAGTTCACGCCCGACCTCATGCCGTCGGACATCGTCGGCACGCGGGTCTGGAAGCCGACGCGCGAGGACTTCGACGTCGAGCTCGGCCCCGTGTTCGCCAACCTCGTGCTGGCCGACGAGATCAACCGCGCGCCGGCCAAGGTGCAGTCGGCGCTGCTGGAGGCGATGGCCGAGCGCCAGGTCAGCATCGGTGGCCGTACCTACGCGCTGCCGGACCCGTTCCTCGTGCTGGCCACCCAGAACCCCATCGAGAGCGACGGCGTCTACGCCCTGCCGGAGGCGCAGCGCGACCGGTTTCTGCTCAAGGTCGACGTCCACCACGCCGACGAGCTCGAGGAGCTGACGATCGTGCAGCGGATGAGCGCGGCGCCCCCGCGCCCGGAGCCGATGCTCGACGCGGCCACGGTGCGCCAGCTCCAGCAGGAGGCCGACCAGGTGTTCGTGCACCACGCCGTGGCGCAGTACGCCGTCGCCCTCGTCCTGGCCACACGGCACCCCCACCGGTACGGCCTCGGGAACCTCGACGGCGTGCTCGAGTACGGCGTCAGCGCGCGCGGCAGCCTCGGGCTGGTCTCGGCCGGCCGGGCGCTCGCGCTGGTCCGGGGCCGCGACTACGTGCTGCCGAGCGACCTGGCGGACCTCGCGCGCGACGTGCTCGCGCACCGCCTGGTCCTCACGTTCGACGCGGCGGCCGACGGCGTCGACCCGCGCACCGTCGTCGACGCCGTCCTGGCGGGCGTGCCCCAGCCGAAGGTGGCGCCCGCCGAGGACGAGGTGATCGTGCGATGACGGGCGCACCGTCCCCGGGGGCGCGCCGGTTCCGGCGCCTCGAGCTGACGGTGCGACGCCGGGTCGACGGCCTGCTGCAGGGCGACGTCGACGGCGACGCCCTCGGCCCCGGCACCGACCCCGAGGAGCTGACGCCCTACCGGCCCGGCGGCGACGTGCGACGCATCGACTGGAACGTCACCGCCCGCACCGGCTCCGCCCACGTGTGGCGCACGCGCGCGCAGCACGAGCTCGACACGTGGGTGCTCGTGGACCGCAGCCCGAGCATGGCGTTCGGCACGGCGCTCACCGAGAAGGTGGACGTCGCGCAGGAGGTGGCGGCCGCCGTGGGGCTGCTCACCGCGGGGCCCGGTAACCGCGTCGGCGTCGGTCTGGCGGACGCCGCGGGCCTGCACTGGCTCCCGCCGCGTCCCGGCCTCGCCGCCGCGGCCCTGCTCACCCGGCTCGAGCCTGCGGCCCGCGCGGGCGACGCCGCGGTGCCGCTCGCCGACGCCCTGCGCGGCCTCGGCGTCCGGGCGCGACGGCGCGGCCTGTGCGTCGTGGTGTCCGACCTGGTGGTGCCCGACGGGCGGGTCGAGCGGCCCTTCGACTGGGAGGAGCCGCTGCGCCGTCTCACCGCGCGGCACGACGTGATCGTGGTCGAGGTCGACGACCCCCGCGAGCGCGAGCTGCCCGACGTCGGCGAGGTCGTCCTGGTGGACCCGGAGACGGGCGCGCAGCGCGAGATCTCGACGTCCGACCCCGAGCTGCGGCTCGCCTACGCGGTCGCGGCCGCCCGGCACCGCGACCAGACCGCCGCGGCGGTGCGCGCCGCGCGTGCGGAGCACGTGCGCGTGGGCACGGACGAGGACTGGGCGACGGCGCTCGCCCGCTTCGTCCGGCAGCGGCGCCGCACCCCCGCCCGACGTCCCCGGAGGACCCGATGACCTTCACCAGCCCCCTGTTCCTGCTGGCCCTCGTGCCGGTCGCCGCACTGGCCGCCGCGTACGTGGTGCTCCGCCGGCGCCGCACGCGGTACGCGGTCCGGTTCGCGACCCTGCCCATGCTCGACCGGGTCGCCCCCGCCCGTCCCCGCTGGCGGCGCCACCTGGCCACGGGCCTGGTGCTCACGGCGCTGGCCGCGTTCGCGGTCGCCGCGGCGGGGCCCCAGATGCGGCTCCAGGTGCCCTACGACCGGGCGACGGTCATCGTCGCGATCGACGTCTCCGGCTCCATGGAGGCGCGCGACGTGCCGCCGGACCGGCTCACCGCCGCCAAGGAGGCAGCGGCCCAGTTCGTGCGCGAGCTGCCCGACACGGTCCAGGTCGGCGCGGTCGCGTTCTCCGACGGCGCGACCGTCGTCGCGCCCGTCACCGACGACCGCGCGCTCGTCGAGCGGGCCGTCGCGGGACTGCGCGCCGACGGCGGCACCGCGATCGGCGAGGCGGTGTTCACCGCGGCGGACGAGGTGCTCCGGCAGGCGACGGGGCCCGCGTCCCCGGGACCGTCCGCGGACCCCGGCGGCGAGCAGCCCGTCGAGCGGGTTCCCGCCCGCCTGGTCCTGCTCTCCGACGGCCACAACACGGCCGGCCGCAGCCCCGCCTCGTCCGTGCAGGCCGCCGTCGACGCCGAGATGCCCGTCTCGACCATCGCGTACGGCACGCCCGACGGCACGATCGGCAACGGCGCCCGCACCCAGTCGGCCCCCGCCGACGCCGACACGCTGCGCCGCCTCGCCGAGGACACCGGCGGCCACTTCTACAGCGCTCAGAGCGTGGCCGAGCTCGACCAGGTCTACGAGGACATCGGCTCCGCCGTCGGCCGGCGCACCGAGACGACGTCCGTGACCACCCCGCTCATCCTCCTCGGCCTCGGCCTCGCGGTCGCCGCCACGGCGCTGTCCCTGCGCTGGTTCTCCCGACTCGTCTGACCCCACCCGAAGGAGCACTCCCGTGCAGAGTCCCGATGCCCCGTCCGCCGGCGCCGTGCCGGAGCCCGTCGTCCCGTCCGCTGCCGTGCCGGCCCCCGAGGCGGCCGCCCCCGTGCCGACCCCCGCCGCGTCCTACCGCGCCGCGGCGGCCGGCCCGCTCACCCGCACCCCCGTCCTCCGCGGCGTCGCGCCAGGCCTCGGCCGCCCGGCGGGGCCGCGCCGGTTCGTGCTCGGCGAGCCCGCCGCACCCGCGGACGACGCCGCACGGCGCGGGCCGGCGCCGCTGCTCGTGGCACCGACCGAGCCGGTCGGCCCGGCGCCCGCTCGGCCGTCCGGGGCGCCGAT
>NZ_JABEMG010000126.1 GCF_013004695.1 Promicromonospora citrea | reverse complement strand
CTCCGCGAGCGCCGCGGCCCGGTCGGGGGCGTCGAGCAGCGCGCCGACCGCCGCCGCGAGCGCGCCGGGGTCGTCGGGCGGCACGAGGAGGCCGGTCTCGCCGTCGCGCACGATCTCCGCGAGGCCCTGGGTGCGACTGACCACGACGGGCCGCCGGGCGAGCAGGGCCTGGACCGCCACGTTGCCGAACGGCTCGACCCGCGAGGGCACGACGACGACGTCGGCGCGCGCGAACCAGTCCCACGGCTCGACGTAGCCCGGCAGCTCGACGGCGCCGGCGAGGTCGGGCTCGGCCGCCCGCTGCCGCAGCTGGTCCTCGAACCACTCGTAGCCGCTGAACACCGACCCGCACAGCGCCAGCCGCACGTCGCGGCCCTCGCGGCGCAGCCGCGCGACGGCCTCGAGGGCGACGTCGTTGCCCTTGCGCGGCGAGAGCCGGCCGACGAGCACCACCTGGGCGGGACCCCGTCCGGACCGGGGGGCCTCGGGCGGCACGTCCGGCCCGGGCACCCCGTTGTAGACCACCCGGGTACGCCGCCCGAGCATCGGGAGGTCACCCACCACGACGCCGCGTGCGGCCTCCGAGTTGACCACCACCTGCCGCGCGAGCAGGAGCGGTGCCGCGAGGCCCCAGCGCAGCACCCGGGGCACGTCGGCCTCCGCCTCGTGGACGTGGCACACGGGCCCGACGCCGGCGAGCCGGGCCGCGACGAGCCAGGCGGGGATCGTGAGGGTGTTGACGAGCACGGCGGCCGGCCGCAGGCGCCGGACCAGCCGCACCATCGGCCCGAGCGCGCGCACGGTGTGCGCGGCGAGCCCGACGAGGCCTCGCGGCGAGAGCTGGGCCTTGCGCAGCACGGGGGTGTCGACGACCTCGACGCGCGCGCCGACGGCGGCGAGCCGCTCGGCGAGCGGACCGTGGTCCGGGAGGGCGACGACGACGGTCGCGCCGGCATCGGCGCACGCCGCCGCCGTCTCGACGAGCTGGAGGTCGGAGCCGTAGAGCTCGGCCGAGGCATGGGCCAGGAGGACGGTGGTCATGGCGCACGACTCTGCCAGGGCCGTGCCCGACCAGTGAGACCCCAGACCGGGTGAACCGGGCGTCACCCGCGCTTTCACCTGGGTGAAATGAACACTATTGGACAGAAATGGCCCGCCCGAGAGGTGAATATTGGGGCCGAGCGGGTGACTTCTGCCGGTTCAGCCCACGTTGTCGGGACCGAGGCCGTACTTTGGGTGTCCAGCCACGGGTGCCCATCACCCCCGTGGGCAGGGAGCGAAACCACCCCCCGTGCGACGACGCCACCAGCGCGTCCGATCGCTTGTGCCCGGAAACGCAGGAGCAGGAACCCGAAGGGATCGAGCGTGACCACACACTCGGTTGGCGGCGAGCAGCCGCTCCGCTTCACCGCGTCGGCAGGACTCGGCCGTGCCGCGAGCTCGACCCTGCGTGAGGCCCGCACCCTGGCCCCGGACGCGAACGGCCGGCCGCTGCACGCCGTGCCCACCCCTCGGGCGCGTACGGGCTGGCAGGCGGGGTACCAGGCGCGCCTGCGGCTGACCGACGTCGCCGTCGTGGGCGCGACGCTCGCCACCGCCTACGGGCTGCAGCTCGTGGTCGACGGCGGTGCCCTGCGCACGCCCGCCGACCTGACCGTGCACACGGCGGCCACCGCGCTGCTCGCCGCCGTCTGGCTCGCCGCCCTGGCGACCAACCGGGCCTACGACGTGCGCTTCTTCGGCCGCGGCATGTCCGAGTACCAGCGCGTGCTGGACGCGACGTGGAAGGCGTTCAGCCTCGTCGTGCTGCTCGCGTGGGTCACGGCGTACTCGGACGCGCGCGGCCCGCTGCTCGTCGCGTTCCCCCTCGGCATGGTCGCGCTCGTCGGCGCCCGGTACGCGTGGCGGCAGCACCTCCTGCGCCAGCGCCGCCGCGGTGACGGCGGTCTGACCATCCTGCTCGCGATCGGCGACCGCCCCCAGGCCGGGCGCCTGATCAGCCTGCTCAACGGCACGCCCGAGCAGGAGTTCGTCGTGGCCGGCGTGTGCGTGCCGTCCGGCGGCGTCCGTCCGGGCGAGCACGTCAGCGGCGTGCCCGTGCTGGGCGACCTCAGCGACGTCGGCCGCGTGGCCCACCGGCTCGGGGCCGACGCCGTCGCGGTGAGCAGCTCCCACGAGATCACCGCGGAGGACGTGCGCCGGCTCGGCTGGGAGCTCGAGCGCTACGGCGTCGACCTCATGCTGACGGCCGAGCTGGCCGACGTCGCCGTGCCCCGCATCACCGTCTCCCCCGCCCCGGGCATGTCCCTCCTGCACGTGGACACGCCCCGGTTCGGCGGGCCCAAGTTCTCCGTCAAGCAGGTCATGGACTGGGCGCTGGCCGCCGTCATCACGGTGCTGGTCTCCCCCGTGCTCCTGGCCGTCGGCGTCGCCGTCGCAGCCACCAGCCGCGGCCCGGTGTTCTACATCTCGCACCGCGTGGGCCGCAACGGCCAGCTCTTCCCCATGGTCAAGTTCCGCACCATGTACATCGGCGCGGACTCCGACGTCCGCGCGCTCGCCGCCGCGAACGAGGGCGCGGGTCCGCTGTTCAAGATGCGGACCGACCCGCGCGTGACCCGGGTGGGCCGGTTCCTGCGCCGCTACTCGCTCGACGAGCTGCCGCAGCTGTTCAACGTGCTGGCCGGGCACATGAGCCTCGTCGGGCCGCGCCCGCCGCTCCCGCACGAGGTCGCCGCGTACGAGGAGCGCATGCGCCGCAGGCTGCTGGTCAAGCCGGGCATGACCGGCCTCTGGCAGGTGACCGGCCGCTCCGACCTGTCGTGGGAGGAGGCCGTGCGGCTCGACGTCTACTACGCCGAGAACTGGACCCCGTTCCTCGACCTGCTGATCCTCGCGCAGACGGCACGCGCGGTCGTCTCGGGCCGCGGGGCCTACTGAGGCTTCTCCCAGACCGACACGTGGCTGTCGGACTCGGCGGTGAACGGGCTCTCGTCCCACCCCGCCCACCGGTGCCGCAGCCGCATCCCCGCCAGACGCGCCATGAGGTCCATCTCGGCGGGCCACGCGTACCGGAACGGCACCACCCGGAACCTGCCGACGCCGTCCGGCCCGACCGTCACGTGGTTCGACGTGAAACGCTGCGTCACCACGTCGTACCGGTCGAAGCCGACGTAGCCGCCACCGGCCGGGTCGGGCGCCACCGCGTACGGGACGGTGTCCTGCCCCGGCGGCAGCCGCCGCAGGTCCGGCACACCCACCTCGACGAGGAACAGCCCGCCCGGGCGCAGGTGGGCCGCGGCGTTGCGGAACACCTCGACCTGCCCGTCCTGGGTCGTCACGTTGCTGATCGTGTTGAACACCAGGTAGACCAGCGCGAAGTCGCCCGGCGCGACGTCGTCGAACGCGTCGAAGCGGGTGGTGGTCATGTCGCCGACCGTCGCCCGCGACCGCCGGCCCGCACCCGCTCAGCCGCGCGCGAGCCGCATCGGGGTGTGCGGGATGCCGTCCTCGAGGAACTCCTCGCCGTCCGCCACGAACCCGTGCGTGCCGTACCAGCGCGTGAGCGGGGACTGCGCGTCGAGCACGACGTCGCGCCGGTCCCCCGCGTCCTCGACGTGCTTGAGGGCCGCGCGCATCACCTCGTCCGAGAGGCCGCGGCCGCGCGCACCCTTGACCAGCGCGACGCGGCCGATGCGCCACACGTCGCCGTCGTCGAGCACCCGGGCCGTGCCGAGCACGCGCGTCCCGCCGTCGGACACGGAGTCCGGGGCCGCCTCCCCGAGCATCACCACGTGCACCGTGGTCGGTTCGAGGTCGCGCCCGTCCAGGTCCTCGTAGGGACAGTCCTGCTCGACGACGAAGACGTCCTGCCGCAGCTTCCAGACGCCGTAGGCGATCACGGTGTCGAGCTCGGCGAGGGGGGTGGTGATGATGCGCACGGGTTCGATGCTCTCATCCGACCGGCAGGTACCGCTGCAGCCAGTCGAGGATGACCTCGAACCGCTGCCTGCGGTGCCGCGGCCTGCCCGCCCGGGACAGCTCGTGGTTCTCACCCGGGAAGACCACCAGCTCGGTCTCGACGCCGTGCCGCTTGAGCGCGGAGTAGTACCGCTCCGCCTGGGACAGCGGGCAGCGCAGGTCGAGCTCGGAGTGCAGCACGAGCGTCGGCGTCGTCACCTGGCCGACGACGGCCTGCGGCGACTGCGCCGCGACCTGCTCCGGCGTCTCGCCCACGTACTCCAGGCCGAAGAACGAGCCGATGTCGCTCGTGCCGAAGAACGTCTCGGGGTCGAGGAACCCGCGCTCCACGACCGCGGCGGCGAACCGGTGGTCGTGCGCGATGGTCCACGCCGTGAGGTACCCGCCGTACGAGCCGCCCAGCACGCCGACGCGCCCCGCGTCGAGGCGCCCGTCGGCCGCGATCGCGCCGTCGAGGAAGTCGAGCACGTCGTGCAGGTCGACCGTGCCCATCGCCTGCCGGATCGCGCGACCGTGCTCCTGCCCGTAGCCCGCCGACCCGCGCGGGTTGCAGTAGACGACGGCGTACCCGGCGTCGACCAGCACCTGCGTCTCGTCGAACAGGGCGGTCGTGTACGCCGCATAGGGGCCTCCGTGGATCATGAGCAGCGTCGGGTGCGTGCCGGTGCCCTCCGGCACCGCGACCCAGCCGTGCACGGGGTAGCCGTCGCGGCCCGTCACGGTGAGCTCCTTCGGGGCCACGGCCCCGGTCGCGCGCAGCGGGGCCGAGAAGTCGGTCACGCGGCGCAGCCCGCCGTCCGTCACGAGTGCGACGTCGCCGTACGTGCCCGGGTCCGCGTACGCGACCGCGACGACGCCGCCCGCGGCGCCGATCTCGGACACCACCACGTCCCCGCTGGTCAGCTCGGTCGTGGTCCCGTCGTCGGCCACCCGGAGCACCTGCTGCGTGCCACGGGTCTCGAGGGTGAGCAGCACGCCGCCGTCGGGCAGCACGACGGGGCTGCCGCCCACGCCCTGCGTCTCGGGGTCCGTGAGCCGGCGGGGTGCCGGGTCGGCCCACGCCGACAGCACGTAGAGCGCGGCGTTGCGTGCCACGAAGTCCTTGCCCTCCGGCCCCAGGTCCTGCGCGACGACGTACAGCTCGCCGCCCGCGCCGAACGCGACGGCCTGGGGGCTGAGCGTGCCGAGGTCGACGTCGGACACCCCGCCGGACGAGCCGGTCAGCGGCAGCACGCGGACCACGCCGCTGAACGCCTGCCCCTGACCCTGCTCGCGCTCCGCGATCACGCCGAGCGCGGTGCCGTCGGGCGTGAACGCGAGGTCGGTGTGGTCGACGTCGTCCGTGGTCACCCGGCGCGGCTCGGCGACGGCGGGGCGCGGCTCGGCGGGACCCTCCGGCGTCGGGGCCGGCTGCACCACGGGCTCGGCGGCGACGTCCGGCACGTCGACGACGAACGCGTGCTGCGGGCGGTCGCGGTGGTAGCCCAGGCCGTTGCGGGTCCAGCTCCAGCCCGTGATGCGGCGCGGGCCCTCCGCGGTGGGCGCGATGCCCTCGACCGTGCCGTACCGACCCTGCTCCGGCTCCCGGCTGAGGAACGCGAGGCGCGTGCCGTCGGGCGACCAGTGGAAGCCGGACACGCCCAGCGCGCGGTCGGTGACCTGGACCGCCTCGCCGCCCGCGACCGGCAGCACCCAGAGCTGCGGCGCCGCCTGGGGCTCCGCGCGCAGGAAGGCGACGAGGCCGCCGTCGGGCGAGAACCGCGGCTCGGTGTCGCGGAAGCCGCGCGTCAGCCGGCGCGGCTCGCCCTCGCCCGTGAGCGGTACGCGCCAGAGCTGGCCCACCGTGGCGTCGGCGTCCAGGTCGGGGCGGGTCACGGACACCACGGCCCACGTGCCGTCCGGGTGGACGGCGGGGCGGGAGACGGTGCGGACGAGGGGGAGGTCGGCTGCCTGCATGTGCCGGACACTACCCTTGCGACCATGTCCGACACACAGCAGACCCCCGCCGCGGCGACCCCGCAGGCGGAGGGCGGCCCCGAGAGCTGGGGCGAGCCGCGCACCCGCGAGCTGACCTGGTACGACCCCCTGCAGCTCGCCGCCCAGGCGCCGCGGATGCCCGGCGTCGACTTCCTCCGCAGGATGCGCGACGGCGAGATCCCGCCCCCGCCCATCGCCGCCCACTTCGGGTTCGACATCGTCGACGTCGAGGAGGGGCGCGTCGGCTTCGCGTGCACGCCCGACGAGTCCGGCTACAACCCGATCGGCACCATCCACGGCGGCGTGCTGTGCACCCTGCTGGACACGGTGTGCGGCTGCGCGATCCAGTCCGTGCTGCCGCCGGGCAAGGGCTACACGTCGATCGAGATCAAGGTCAGCTACCTCAAGGCCGTGCGCGGGAACAGCGGCCCGCTGACCGCCGAGGGCCGCGTGGTCAAGGCCGGCTCACGCGTGGGCTTCACGGAGGCGGAGGTCCGGGACGCCACGGGCACGGTGGTCGCGACGGCGACGAGCACGCTGCTGGTGTTCGACGCGCCGGCCTCCTGAGCGGCGCGGCCGGGCCGCGAGCAGGCGATCCGGCACGGAATCGACGCTGATTCCGTGCCGGGTCGCCTGCTCGCGGCGGACCCTTCGGGTCGTTACGTCAGGAAGAGGCCGATCACCCACGCGGCCGCGGCGACCAGCGCACCGATGAGCTGGACGCCGATCGTGATGAGCGTCGCCTGGACCGCGGCCTTGGTCGACGTCCAGGCCGCCGCGACCTCCTTGTGGCGCGCCCACTCGAGCAGGAAGATCGCGCCCACGAAGAACAGGAACAGGCCGACCACCGGCACCACGAAGAACCCGACGATGCCCGCGATGCCGCCGACGGCCAGCGTCGCCCACGGCAGGTTGGCCTTGCGCAGGTGCTTGCCGGCCAGCAGCCACTGGGCCACCTCGGCGATCACGATCGCGGCGGCAGCGACGCCGAAGACCACCCACGCCTGGGTGCCGCCCGTGAAGATGGCCCACACCAGGATGGCGGAGCCGACCAGGACCGACCCGGGTAGGACCTGGACCACGATGCCGACCAGTCCCACCAGGACGGCCACGCCGACAAGCACTTCTCCCCATACGTCCACGCCGAAACCCTAGCGGGTGCGCGCGGCTACGCTGCACGTCATGGGACCAGGTGAGGGAGGCGACGCCGTCCGCGGCTACCTCGCGCGCCTCGGGATCGCGGGGTCGCCCGCGGCCGACCTCGCCACGCTGGTCGAGATCCACCGCAGGCACGCCGAGCGCATCCCCTACGAGAACCTGCACACGATGCTCGGCAGCCCGCCGGCGATCGACGTCGGCCGGACGCTCGAGCGCGTGGCCGCCGGCGGGAACGCGGGCTACTGCTTCCACCACAACGGCATCCTGACGGCGGTGCTGCGCGCGCTCGGCTACGACGTCGTGCCCGCGTGGGGCCACAACTGGGACGACGACGCCGAACGTCGCGACGTGCACGTCGGCCACCTGGCGCTGTCGGTGCACGGTCTGCCGACCGACGCGAACCCGGGCGGGGTGTGGTGGCCGGACGTCGGCTGCGGCGACGCCCTGCACGAGCCGCTGCCGCTGCTCGCGGGCACCTACCACCAGGGCCCGTTCACCTACCGGCTCGAGGTGCGGCCCGGCGGCTGGACCTTCCACCACGACCCGCGGGGCAGCTTCGGTGCGGTCGACGTCGTCGACGAGCCGCTCACCGCCGAGCGGGCCGAGGCCGCCCACCGGAGCCTCACCGACCCGCAGGGCGGCGCCTACGCGCGCACCCTCGTGGTGCAGCGCCGCCTGCCCGACGCCGCGGAGACGCTGCGCGGCTGCCAGTTCACTCGCATCGGCTCACGGCCGGAGCGGATCGCGCTGACCTCGTACGACGACTGGCGCGACGCCCTGGTGAGCCTGGGCGCCAGGCTGCAGGGCGTCGACGCCGACGCCCTGCGCGGCCTCTTCGACCGCAGCCTGGCCGCCCACCGGGTCTGGCTGGCGAGCCGTTAGTTCCAGAACACCGCGACGAGGATGTTCACCAGGGTCAGGCCGAGCACGGCGCCCTTGAGACCCTGGGAGACGTTCTCGCCCTTGCGCACGGCGATCACGGCGGTCACGGCGACGGCGAGCGCGACGACCAGCTTGACGCCGATCTTCGCCATCGAGGGGCCGCCGTCGTCCCAGAGGCCGCCCATCTCGGCGATGCCGACCATGAGGACGCCCGCCACGACCGCGCCCAGCGCACCGTGCGAGACGCCCTTGTAGAGGGCCGTGGTCCGCAGCGACGCGATCGACCCGCCGAACACGAGCGCCCAGCTCGCGAAGTGCAGGAACACGAAGACGTTGTAGAGGATCTCCATGCCGGCCAGCCTAGCCGGGGCGACCCTGCCCCAGGTCCGAACGACACCACTCGTGACACGTCCCACGGACATTCCCGACTGGTCCGGTCGGGAAATCCATAGGAAACATCGATGCCGCCAATAGACATCCACTATGTGGACGTGGTCTTCCGCCCGCTCGGGCCCCCGATTACCGTCGTCGCCATGACCACGGCAGCAGCGCGCAGCACCCTCGTGACGACCCGTCACGAGATGCCGATGCGCGCCATGCCGACTCGTGCCTGCGACCGCTGTCGCAGCTGTCTGCACTGACGCGCCCCTCGCCCCCCCGCAAGGTCAGCACGCGCCGCCGGCCCGCAGCGCCGAGTCCCCGGTCACCCCTGGGAGACGGCCTCCTGCCCGCCCACGACGCGCACCACCCCAGCCAGCTCACCGCCCGCGCGCACGTCGAACAGGACCCTGCCCATGGTGAACACCGCCCCTGCCCAGCCGACGACCCGGCCCACGAAGCGTCCCGCCCGCCCGAACGGCCAGTGGAAGGTCGACGGCACCGCCCCGCTGAACCACAACGAGGAGTTCAAGCAGGAGTCGGACCCCCTGGCCGTCCGCGACCGGATCGAACGCATCTACGCCCGTGAGGGCTTCGACTCCATCCCCGGCGACGACCTGCACGGCCGGTTCCGCTGGTGGGGCCTGTACACGCAGCGCAAGCCCGGGATCGACGGCGGCAGGACGGCGACGCTCGAGCCGCACGAGCTCGAGGACCGCTACTTCATGCTGCGCGTCCGGATCGACGGCGGCGCCCTGTCCACGGACCAGCTCCGCACGATCGCCGGCATCAGCACCGAGTTCGGCCGGGGCAGCGCGGACATCACCGACCGGCAGAACATCCAGCTCCACTGGATCGAGGTGGAGTCGGTGCCGGAGATCTGGCGGCGTCTGGAGGCGGTGGGGCTGAGCACCACGGAGGCGTGCGGCGACGTGCCCCGCGTCATCCTCGGCAGCCCCGTCGCGGGCGTCGCCAAGGACGAGCTCATCGACCCGACACCGGTCATCGACGAGATCCAGGAGCGGTTCATCGGCGACCCGGCGCTGGCCAACCTGCCGCGCAAGTTCAAGTCGGCGATCACCGGCCACCCCAGCCTCGACGTCGTGCACGAGATCAACGACGTCTCGTTCGTCGCCGTCGACCACCCCGAGCACGGCATCGGCTACGACGTGTGGGTGGGCGGCGCGCTGTCGACCACGCCGCGGCTCGCGGAGCGGCTGGACGCCTTCGTCTCGGCCGAGGAGGCGCCCGAGGTGTGGCACGGCGTCGTCCGCATCTTCCGCGACTACGGGTACCGCAGGCTGCGGAACAAGGCCCGCCTGAAGTTCCTGCTCGCCGACTGGGGCGTGGAGAAGTTCCGGCAGGTGCTGGAGGACGAGTACCTCGGCTACCGCCTGCGGGACGGCGTGGAGCCGCCGTCGCCGTCGTCGCTCGGCTACGACGGGCCGGGCGACCACGTGGGTGTGCACGAGCAGCACGACGGCCGGTTCTACGTCGGCGCGGCCCCCACCGTCGGGCGGGTGTCCGGCGAGACGCTCGCGCGCCTCGCGGACCTCGCCGAGGCGCACGGCAGCCGCCGCGTGCGCCTGACGCCGCAGCAGAAGCTGCTCGTGCTGGACGTCGCGCAGGACCAGGTCGAGTCCCTGATCACCGGCCTCGCGGAGCTCGGCCTGAAGGCCCGCCCGAGCCCGTTCCGCCGCGGCACCATCGCGTGCACGGGCATCGAGTACTGCAAGCTCGCGATCGTCGAGACCAAGGCGACGTCCGCCGCCGCGATCACGCAGCTCGAGGAGCGCCTCGGCGACCTCGGCTCGCTCAAGCCGCTCAGCCTGCACGTCAACGGCTGCCCCAACTCGTGCGCACGCATCCAGACGGCCGACATCGGCCTCAAGGGCCAGCTCGTGCTCGACGACGACGGCAACCAGGTGCCCGGCTTCCAGGTCCACCTGGGCGGCGGCCTGGTCTCCCCCGACCGGGACGACGCCGGGCTCGGGCGCACCGTGCGCGGCCTCAAGGTCACCGCCGACGGGATCGCCGACTACGTCGAGCGCGTCGTGCGCCGCTACGACGCCGACCACGACGGCGAGGAGTCCTTCGCCGAGTGGGCGCACCGCGCCGACGAGGAGGCCCTGCGATGACCACGACGGAGCCTGCGTCCGCGCTGACGCTCACCGCCCCCGCCTCGGCCTCCGAGGCCGGCCTCAACCCGCGGCTCGCCCGCGTCCGCGCCCGCGCCGCCGCGCGGGAGCGGATCCGCGCGGCACGCCCCTCCGCCCGGGCCCGACGCCGCAAGCGCACCCCGGAGGAGCTGCGCGCCGTCGTCGAGCGCGGGCAGGCGCAGCTCAACGCGTCGGAGGGCACGCCGGAGGCGGACGCCCATGCCGTGATCGCGTGGGCGGTGCGCGAGTTCGGCCCGTACCTGGCCGTCGCCTCCTCGATGCAGGACACCGTGCTCTCCCACCTGGTCTCGGAGCAGTTCCCGTTCGTCGACGTGCTGTTCGGTGACACCGGCTACCACTTCGCCGAGACCCTGGGCACGCGCGGCGCCGCCGAGATCGAGCTGGACATCACGGTGATCGACGTCCGCCCCGCGCTGTCGGTCGCGGAGCAGGACGCCGTCCACGGCCCCCGCCTGCACGACCGCGACCCCGAGGCGTGCTGCGCGATGCGCAAGGTCGCCCCGATGCGCGAGGCCCTGACGGACTACGAGGCGTGGGCGACCGGTGTGCGCCGCAGCGAGACCGCCGCCCGGGCGAACGCCCCGCTCGTGAGCTGGGACGAGCGCAACGGCGTCGTCAAGATCAACCCGATCGCGGCGTGGACCGACGAGCAGGTCGCCGCGTACGCGCAGCGCCACGGCCTGGTCATCAACCCTCTGCTCACCGACGGCTACCCGTCGGTCGGCTGCGAGCCGTGCACCGCGCGGCCGCTGCCCGGTCAGGACGCGCGCTCGGGCCGGTGGGCCGGGCGCGACAAGGACGAGTGCGGTCTTCATGTCTGATCACCTCTACCCCCTGGGGCTCAAGGTCGCCGGCCGGCTCGTCGTCGTGGTCGGCGGCGGGCCCGTGGCCGCGCGCCGCGTCGCCGGGCTGGTCGACGCCGGTGCGCGCGTCCGCCTGATCGCGCCGCACACGGTGCTGGCCGAGCAGCAGCCCGCCCCGATCGAGGCGTCCGACCCCGGCGCCCGTGCGCTGCCCGAGCCTGAGCCCGGCACCGTGCAGTGGGTGCGCCGCGACTACGCGCCCGGCGACCTCGACGGCGCCTGGCTCGTGCACACCGCGACGGGCTCGCCGGCCGTGGACCGCCAGGTGGCCGACGACGCCGAGCGGGCCCGCGTCTTCTGCGTCACCGCGGGCGACGCGTCCGTGGGCACCGCCTGGGTGCCCGCCGTGGCCCGCATCGCGCTCACGGACGGCACCGAGGCGACCGTCGCGGTGACCGCGGGCCGCGACCCGCGCCGGTCGCAGGCGATCCGGGACGCGGTGGCCGCCGCGCTCCAGTCGGGGGCGCTCCCGCTGCGCAGGCACCGTCCGCGCACGGTGCCCGACGCCCAGCAGCCGCCCCGTCCCGGACGGGTGTGGCTCGTCGGCGGCGGGCCCGGCGACCCGGGCCTCGTCACCGCACGCGGCCGCGCCGTGCTGGCCCAGGCCGACGTCGTGGTGGTCGACCGGCTCGGCCCGCGCGCCCTGCTGCGCGAGCTCTCCCCCGGCGTCGAGGTGGTCGACGTCGGCAAGACCAGCGGCAACCACCCCGTGCCGCAGCACGAGATCAACGCGCTGCTGATCCAGCACGCCCAGGCCGGGCGCGACGTCGTGCGCCTCAAGGGCGGCGACCCGTACGTGTTCGGCCGCGGCGGCGAGGAGCTCGCCGCCTGCCGCGCGGCCGGGCTCGAGGTCGAGGTGGTGCCCGGCGTGACGTCCGCCGTCTCGGTGCCGGCCGCCGCGGGCATCCCGGTGACGCACCGCGGCGTCGCGCGCGGCTTCAGCGTCCTGACCGGGCACGACGGCGCCGCCGACGTCCCCGGCGGGCCCGACCACACCCTGGTGCTGCTCATGGGCGTGACCCGTCTCGCCGAGAGCGCCGAGGCCCTCGTGACGGCCGACCGCCAGGCCGACACGCCCGTCGCGGTGGTCGAGGACGGCTACGGGCCGGGCCAGCGGGTGACGGTGGGGACCCTGGCGACGATCGCGGCCCGCGCGGCGGAGGTCGGCGTCCGCCCGCCCGCGGTGATCGTGGTCGGCAACGTGGTGCGTCTCTCGCCCGCCTGGGCGGAACAAGCTCGTTGAGTGCTGGGTCCTCGCCCGCGCGAAGGCCATCAACCGGACGGGGATCCAGCACTCAACGCATCCTTCCGAGGCGCGTCCTTCCGAGGCGCGTCCTTCCGGGACGTCGCCCCGTCACCGCACGTCGAGGTCCGTGTCCGTCCCGTGCGGCAGGCCCGTCGCCCGCGCGAGCACGTACCGGAGGAGCTGGACGTGCTCCGTCGGCACGGCGATGCTCCACGCGCCCGACCCCGACGCGCCCTCGACCTGCGTGTGCGCCGACCGGCGGAACAGCCCGCGCGTCGGGGCGTGCGTGCTGAACACCCGGTGCGGTGCCGCGCCGAGCACCTCGGCCAGCCCGTCGAGCGACTCGGTGTCCAGCCCGACCCGGAGCGTGACGCGCCGGATCTTGCGCTCCATGAGGTAGGCGACCACCTTCACCGACCCGCCGGCGACGACGGCGGCGAGCGCCGCCTCGGCGGACCGCCTCCGCCCGCGGCCCGCCGGACCGGGCACGGGGCG
>NZ_JABEMG010000125.1 GCF_013004695.1 Promicromonospora citrea | reverse complement strand
CGCCCACGGCCGCGGCCGCGCCGACACCGGCGACAGCTCCTCCGAGGAGGAACTGCCGCCGGGTCGACCCCGACCGTCCGGTGCGGCGGTCAGGTGCGGACATCAGCCGTCCGTCTCCATGCCGTCCATCTCCATGCCGTCCATCTCCATGCCGTGGTCGTCCCCGCCCACGTAGTTCTCGTTCGCGCCCGAGTAGTCCTTGACGGGCGCCGTGAACTCGGAGGTGGAGCCGTCGGCGAAGGTGAGGGTGAACGTGACCTCGTCCCCCGCCTCCAGCGGCTCGACGAGGTCCATCAGCATGATGTGGTCGCCGCCCGGCTCGAGGTCGCGCGACCCGCCCGCCGGGACGACGAACCCGCCGTCGACCTCACGCATGACCATCTCGCCGGTCTCGTTCGCGACCGTCTCGTGGAGTTCGAGCTCCGTGGACGCCGCCGTGGACGCCGAGACCACCGTGGCGTCCTCGCCGCCCTCGTTGGTCAGCCGGCCGAAGGCCGCGGACATGCCGGAGTCGGCCGCCTTGACCCAGCCGTCGGCCAGCGTCACGGACGCGCCGGCCGGCGCGGCGTCGGTCGCACCGGCCGGGGCGCCGCAGCCCGTCAGGGCGAGCGACGCCGCGACCAGCAGCCCGGCAGCGATGGTCGGCCGGCTGTTCTTCCGGGTGTTCTTCCAGGTGTTCACAGGAGTACCTCTCACGCGTCTGCGCCGTCCGCTGTCGTGCGGCGGCGGAGGAACTGGACGAGCGCGAGCAGCGCCACCGCGACGGCGGCACCCCCCACGCCGACGAGGACGACCCGCCAGGGTGCCTCGCCCTCCTGCGCGACCTGACTTCTCTCCTGTGCGCGCTCCTGCGGCGCCGGCCCGACGACGCCGGCGGCGGACGACGGCGCGACCGTGACCGCACCACCGCCGTCGGTGCCGTCGTCGCCGTTCCCGCCGCCGTCACTGTCGCCGTCGCCCACCGTGAACGGCACGACCCCGGTGATGGGGTGACCGTCCTCGGACACGACGCGCCACCGGATCTCGTAGGCGGCGGCGGGCAGGCCCGCGTCGAGCTCTGCCGTGACCGTCGGACCGTCGATCACGGGGGCGGTCGACACCCAGTCGGTGCCGTCGTCGCCGGACACGACGACGGCGGCACCCATGTCCAGGATGTCGGCCGAGTACGTCAGCGACACCGTGACCGGTGCCTGATCCAGCACCTGGCCGGGGGCCGGGTCGCTGGAGACCAGCTTGTCGTGGGCGGACGCGGGGACGGCCGTCGTGAGCAGCACGACGACGGCCCCCGTCAGCCCGGCCACGAGGGGTCGGGTTCGGGGCATGGCACAACCTCTCTCCCGACGTCGCGAAGACGTCGGTACGCACACGGAAAAGGTCAGGTCGCGTGCTGTGCGGGAGGTCCCCTGCGGAGCACAGGGGTGAGGCGCGGCCCGGGGTGCAGGGGCCGGAAGGCGGAGGCGGCGACCGTGCGCAGCGCGGGGCGCACCACGGGCGCCGCGTGCTCGACGACGGACCGGCCGTGCAGCAGCCAGGCCGCCGCGCGGACCGCGAGCTCGCGCAGCCGGGTGAGCAGCAGCTCGCCGCGGTACAGGACGACGACGGTGACCGCCGCGGCGAGGCCGTGCCAGACCCACATGGTGGCGTCGGCGTGCGCGGCGTCGGCCATCGGCACGGCACCGGGCAGGACGGCGGGGGCCGGGTGGTGCCCGGCGTGCTCGTGGCCGCGCACCAGACCCTGGGCGGGGGTGCCCAGGAGGAACAGGACGTGGAAGAAGAGCTGGCTCGCGGCGACCGACGCCGACAGGCCGAGCAGCGAGAGCCGGCGTCCGGCCCAGGCCACGCACAGCGGCAGCGAGAGCGCCAGAGGGACCACGACGCCGAGGACGTCCGGCATCGGTCCGCCCCCCGCGAGGTGGGAGGCGAGGGCGACGAAGGTTGCCGACGTCGCGGCCAGCCCGCCGCGCACGGCGCGCGCGAGCCCTGCGCGGTCGTCGCGTGGGCTCATCGTTCTCCGTCCCCGTGCCGGTGTGCCCGAGATGCTGCCATATTAGCCCCATGCGCCGGATGATCTCCGCCCTGGTCACCGCCCTCCTCGTCGGGGTGGTGAGCGGGTGCGGGCCCGGGCCTGCCGGCCAGGGGCCGGGGCCGACACAGGCGTCGGCGCCGAGCGGCGGGGCGGCGGCCGACCCGGTGCCCGAGACCCTCGCGTCCGGCCTGGACGTCCCCTGGTCGGTCACGTTCCTCGGCGGCACCGCTCTGATCAGCCAGCGCGGCACGGGCGAGGTCCTCGAGCTGCTCGACGACGGCGGCACGCGCGCGGTCGGCGTCGTCGAGGGCGTCAGCGCGGTCGGTGAGTCAGGGCTGCTCGGCCTGGCCGTCGACGACGAGGACCGGCTCTACGCGTACTCCACCGCACAGGACGGCAACCGCGTGCAGCGCTTCGAGGTCACCGGCGGGCCCGGCGCGCTCCGGCTCGGCGCGGCGGAGACGATCATCGACGGGCTGCCCGCCGCGGCCAACCACGACGGCGGCCGCATCGCGTTCGGCCCGGACGGCATGCTCTACGCCACGGTCGGCGACGCGAGCGACCCCGGGTCCGCCCAGGACCCGAGCTCTCTCGGCGGGAAGATCCTGCGCCTGACGCCGGACGGGCAGGTGCCCGACGACAACCCGTTCCCCGGCTCGCCCGTCTGGAGCCTGGGGCACCGCAACCCGCAGGGCATCGCCTGGGCGGACGACGGCACGATGTTCGCCGCGGAGTTCGGCCAGGACACGTGGGACGAGCTCAACGTCGTGGAACCAGGCGCCAACTACGGCTGGCCCGTCGTCGAGGGGATCGCGGGCGACGACCGCTTCGTCGACCCCGTCCAGCAGTGGAGCCCCGACCAGGCGAGCCCGAGCGGCATCGCCGTCGCGGGCGACACCGTCGTGATGGCGAACCTGCGGGGCGCCGTGCTGCGCACCGTGCCCGTGGCCGACCCGACGACGTCCACGGAGCACTACCCCGGGACGTACGGGCGGCTGCGGGACGTGGTCGTCTCCCCCGACGGCGACCTGTGGTTCCTCACGAACAACACCGACGGCCGGGGCAGCCCGGGACCCGACGACGACCTGCTGCTCGCCGTCGGGTCCCTCGGCGGCTGAACCGGCCGCCCGGTGAGCGGGGCGACCTGCCGCGCGGGCGTCAGTGCTGGTGGTCCGCCGCGCCGGAGAGCTTGAAGCCCAGCCGGCCGTGCGCGTACCCGCCACCCGCGCGGATGGCGGTGGCGACCCACGCGGTCTCGGCGAGCTCCGCCTCGGTGGCGCCGGCCGCGACCGCGCGCCGGGAGTGCCCGTCGATGCAGTACACGCACTGCGTCGTGAGGCCGACCGCGAGGGCGATGAGCTCGCGGTACCTCAACGGGATCTCGCGGCCCTCCGTCGCGAAGACCGCCTGGTCGAACTCGGCGAACGCCTTGAGGATGTCGGGCGTCTGCTCCTTGTAGACCCGCGTGTACTTCGCGTCCTCGGTGCGGTCGTAGTAGTCGGACATGTGCTTCCCTCCGGTGCGACGGATGCTTGGCTGTGACAAGACGTCGGAGCAGGAACCACGACCGGCGGCGATACCTTCCCGGCAGGAGAGCTGATGACCCGCACCCCGACCGACCCCGACGCGACCGCCGTCGCGGACCTCGCCCACGAGCTCGGCGTGCTCAAGCGCGTGCGCCGGGCCGGGTGGTGGCAGGTGGGCGTGCGGGACCCGGAGTCGGTGGCCGAGCACAGCCTGCGCGTGGCACAGCTCGCCGGCCTGATCGCCGCCGAGGAGGGCGCCGACCCGGCGCGCGCGGCGTACCTCGGCCTGTGGCACGACTCCCAGGAGACCCGGACCACGGACCTGCCGCACTCCGCCCGGCCGTACGTGGCGCGCACGGCGGGCAACGAGGCCGTCACGCGTGACCAGGTCGCCCGGCTGCCCGAGGCCGCCGCGCGGACGGTGACCGGCGCCGTGGCCGAGTACGAGGAGCGCACGACGCCCGAGGCCCGCTGCGCCAAGGACGCCGATCTGCTCGAGTGCCTGCTCCAGGCCCTGGAGTACCGCGCGGCGGGGTACCAGCACGTGCAGCCCTGGATCGACAGCTCGCGCGCGGGGCTCACCACCGCCTTCGCACGGCGGGTCGCCGACGCGGCGCTGGCGGGCAGCACCCTGGGCTGGCACGAGCAGGCCCGGCGCACCCAGCCCTGACCGCCGCCGCGCGGTACGGTCGGTTGCGGACGAGCACCACGGGAGGCAGCGATGACCGACACCCCGCGCCACACGGCCACCGCCACGACGCACATCGCCGAGCCGCCCGACCGCGTGTGGGCCGAGCTCACGCACCCGGGCGCGCGCTGGGTGCTCGGCGCGAACATCGAGACCGACTACCGCCCCGGCAGCCCGATCACGTTCGAGGGCCACTTCTTCGGCCGCGTGTTCGCCGACAAGGGCCGCGTCCTCGCCGTGGACCGCCCGCGCCTGCTGCACTTCACGCACTTCTCCCCGATGAGCGACCTCGAGGACATCCCGGAGAACTACCACGAGATCCGCATCGTCCTCGAGCCCGACGACGGCGGCACGCGCGTCACGGTGACCCAGGAGAACATCGACACGGAGCAGCACGCGGCCGCCGCCGAGGGGCACTGGCGGGACGCGCTGGCCACGCTCGCCCACCGCGACGGCGGCACGCGCACGTCACACCGCTGACCCGGGCACCGGCCCCGAGCCGGACCGAGCGGGCAGCGTCCGCAGGAACCGGTCGAGGCTCTCACGCACGCTGACGGGGCGGCGCCCGATCAGCTCCTCCAGGAACGGGCCCGCGACGGCGAAGTCCCCGCGCCGTGCGGCCCGGAACATGCCGAGCACGAACTCGGCGGCGGGCCGCGGGACACCGAGGGCGACCTGGTCGGCGACCCACTCCTCGTCGTCGACCACCACGCGCCGCACCGTGCGCCCCGTGAGGTCGGTGAGCACGCGCGCGACGTCGGCGAGATCGAGCAGGTCGGGCGCGGTCAGCGGCGGCGTGGGGCCGTCGGGCGTCCCGGGGTCGGTCAGGGCGACCGCGTCGGCCTCCGCGAGGTCGGCGTGGTCGCTCCAGGAGAACGGCCCGTCCTCCGGGACGCGCAGCTCTCCCGTCTCCAGGGCGCGTGGCGCGTAGCGCTCCAGCGTGCTGGCGTAGAACCCGTGGCGCAGGGCCGTCGTGCGCGCGGGGACCTCCCGCAGGTGCTCCTCGACCGCGGCATGGGTGGGCTGCGCGGCGAACCGCGAGTCCGGCGAGGCCGCCTGGTGGCTCGTGTACAGGATGCGCCGCGCTCCGGCAGCGACGGCGTGGTCGACGGCGGCGCGGCTCGCCGCCGCCGCACCGGGACCGGCGATGGACGGCGAGACGACGAGCACCGTGTCCGCACCCTCGAACACGGCGCCGAGCGTCGCGGGTCGCGTGAAGTCGGCCTCGCGCACGCGCACCCCGCGCCCGGCGAGGTGGGCGGCCCGTGCGGCGTCGCGGACGCTCACGCCGAGCGAGTCGGCGGGCACGCGCTCGAGCAACCGCTCGACGACCTGGGACCCCAGGCGCCCGGTGGCGCCGGTGACGACAATCATTGTTCTCCTCCACGAGTGGATCGGTGGTTCGTCCACAACGCTACCACCGATCCGGAGCGACGGTAGCGGCGTCTTGATATCGTCGATCCATGGTCGAGACAGCAGACGAGACGGCAGAGAAGTCGTCCCCCCGCGCGCGCATCGTCGACGCGGCGGAGAACCTCCTGCGGGAGGGCGGGGCCGACGCGGTGACGACGCGCGCGGTGGCGCAGCGGGCCGGGGTGCCCGCCCCGACGATCTTCCGGATCTTCGGTGACAAGGACGGGCTCATGGAGTCCGTCGCGGAGCAGGTGCTCGCGCGCTACGTCACGGCCAAGGCGCAGCAGGTCGCCGACGAGCGGGGTGACCCGGTCGACGCGCTGCGCGCCGCGTGGCGCACCCACGTCGACTTCGGCCTGGCCAACCCGGACCTCTTCGTCCTGCTCTCCGCGCCCGGGCCGCACGCGGACTCCCCCGCCGCGGTCGCGGGCACCCAGGCCCTCGCCACACGGGTCGCGCGCGTCGCCACGGCCGGCCGCCTCCGGGTCGCTCAGGAGCGGGCGGTGCAGATGATCCAGGCCGCCGGCAACGGCGTCGTGCTGACGCTGCTCGCCCGGCCGGAGACCGAGCGCGACCCCGCCCTGGCGGACGCGGTCATCGACACCACGCTGCGCGGCATCGTCACGCAGGACGCGGCGCCGCCCGCGTCCGACCTCGCGCCGCTGGCCGTCGCCGCCCGGGCGGCCGTGCCCGAGCTGCCCGCGCTCAGCGACGCGGAGCGCACGCTGCTCACCGAGTGGCTCGACCGGTCGGTCGCCGCGCTCCAGGAGGGAGCGGTCAGTCCTGGACCGTGAACCCCTGGCTCGAGCCGTAGGTCGTCATCGCCTGCTGCCAGGCCAGCAGCCCGACCGTGAGCGACGTCGAGCCGGTGTAGGCCTGGCCGACGGTGTCCGAGTACACGCTGTTGGCGTACACCTGGTAGGGCAGGTACTGCCAGCCCTCGACGACCCCGGACGCCGCGGCCGCGAGCACCTCGTTGATCCGCTGCCCGCCGAAGTACTCGGGCTCCTCGGCCAGGAACTCGGGGCTCTCGAGGTCCGCCGTCGTGGCGGGGAAGTTGCCCTGGTCCAGGCGGGTGCGCACGCCGTCGCCCGCGTTGGCGTACTGCACGAACCCGTAGGCCAACGCCTTCGTGTCGCTCGCCTCGGTCACGGCGAGCGAGGAGCCGCCGTTCTCCGCCGTCTCGTTCGCGCCCTCGGTCCACTGCGGCATGGGCGCCACGCGCCAGTCCCCCGCGGCCTGGGCGGCGCCCGACTCGAGGTTGGCGGGCATCCACGCGCCCGTGACCAGCGCCGCGATCGTGCCGTCGCCGAGCCGCTGGAACCACTCGTCCGACCACTGCGGGATGTCGGCGACGAGGTCGTCGTCGAGGAGCTGCTGCCACAGCTGCGCGAACCGGGTCACCCCGTCGTCGGTGAGGTCGACGGTGACCGCGGTGCCGTCCACACGGAACGGGTGCCCGCCGGCCTGCCAGATCATCGAGGTCGTGAACCCGGCGTCGCCGTTGTCGGCCAGGATGTAGGTGTCCGCGTCGTGGGCGTGGATCGCCCGGGCCGCCTCCACGAACTGCGTCCAGGTCGTCGGCACCTCGACGCCCGCCTCCTCGAAGGTGCGGGCGTTGTAGAACAGCGCCATCGGCCCGGAGTCCATCGGCAGGCCGTACACGGCGTCGCCGTCGGTCACCGCGTTCCACGTGCCCGGCGAGTAGGTGTCGTCCAGCTCGGCGGCGCCGTACGGCGCCAGGTCGGCCAGCGAGCCGGAGATCGAGAACTGGGGCAGGGCGTAGTACTCGACCTGGGCCACGTCCGGGACGCCCGACCCCGCGCTGATCGCGTTCTGCAGCACCACGTAGTGGTCGTTCCCCGTGCCGACGTTGGCCAGCTCGACGTCGACGTTCGGGTAGGCGGCCTCGAAGTCCTCGACGACCTGCTCCAGCGTGGGCTCCCAGGCCCACACCAGCAGCTCGCCGCCCTCCTCCAGCGCCGCCGTCACGTCCTCCGGCGAGACGCCGGCCGCGGCGGTCAGCCCGCTCTCGGGGCCGCCCCCGCACCCGGCCAGCGCGGCGGTCGCGACCCCCGCCGCTGCGAGCGCTGTCATGGTGCGTCGGGTGCGGGTGGTGCCAGATGACACGGGTGCTCCGTTCGGGTCGACATCGACGACTGGCGGTCGGCACCCGTACCGTAGCGCCACTTCGCCCTCGGCGGACCACGGCGCGCGACACGTTTTCACCCGACCGGGCCGACGACTCCCATCGCCCGGTCCAGGATGTCGGAGAGGCTCCCTGACGAGGGGTTCGCCGACCACACGGTGAGCGTCGCCTGCACGCACGCCAGCGCGGCGCCGATCAGGGCCTGCGGTCCGGGATCGGCACGGTCGTCGACGTCGGCACCGAGCCTGCGGGCGACCTCGGGCCGCAGCAGCTCGTACCACCGGGCGTTCTTCTCCTGGTGCCGGGCGAGCAGCGCAGGCGTCGTCATCATGAGACGGGTCAGGCGGCGCACGCGCTCGTCGTCCGCCGCGTACCGGTCGATGAGCGGTTGGAGCGCGCGCCGCACCGCGACCCAGGGCAACTCGTCCTCGGGGCGCGCGGCGAGCGCGTCGCGCAGCGTCTCGCCGGAGTCCGCCACCCCGCCGAGCAGGGCGTCCTCCTTGGACGGGAAGTAGCGGAAGAACGTGCTGCGAGAGATCCCGGCGGCAGCACAGATGTGGTCCACCGTGGTCCGCTCGTAACCCTGCTCCAGCACGAGGTCGCCGACGATCGCAGCGACCTCGGCGCGCATCGCCTGCCGGGCCCGAGCCCGCGCCCCGCCCCCAGCTCTCTCCACCCCCGCACGGTACTACAACCCGGCACCGTACACCGGTTCTGATACTGTGTCCCATGTTTGACATCTGATGCCACCAGCGAACCACGAGCGAGGAGAGCGCGATGAGCGAGTCGAAGACCGTCGTCATCACCGGCGCGAGCGACGGGATCGGGGCTGCCGCAGCGCGCCGGCTGCACGGGGACGGCCACACGGTCGTCGTCGTAGGGCGCTCGCCGGACAAGACGCGCGCCGTCGCGGCGGAGCTCGGCGTCGAGAGCCACGTCGCGGACTTCACACGGCTGGACGACGTCGAACGCCTGGCCGGCGACCTCCTCGCCGCCCACGACCGCATCGACGTCCTGGCCAACAACGCGGGCGGCGTCTGGGGCCGACGGACGGTGACGGCGGACGGGTTCGAGAAGATGTTCCAGGTCAACCACCTCGCGCCGTTCCTGCTGACCAACCTCCTCCTGGACACCCTCGTCGCCTCGCGCGCGTCGGTGCTGCAGACGTCGAGCACCGTCCGCTTCGCCGGCACCCTCGACCTCGACGACCTCGGTCACGAGCACGGGTACGAGCCGGCACGGGTCTACGGCGTGACGAAGCTGGCGAACATCCTGTTCACCACCGAGCTGCACCGACGCTGTCACGCGGCAGGCCTGTCGACCGCGTCCTTCTATCCCGGGAACGTGCTCACGAGCTTCGCCTCCGACACGACCAACCCTGCGATGCGCGCCGTCCGGTTCCTCGGTACGAGGACTCCGTTCGGCCGCCTCCTCCTGTCCACGCCCGAGCAGGGGGCGGACCAGATCGTCTGGCTCGCCGAAGGCACCCCCGGCAAGGACTGGCAGTCCGGCGCCTACTACTACAAGCGCCGGGCCGGCCGCCCCCGTCACCCGCAAGCGGCCGACGGCGACCTCGCCCACCGGTTCTGGGACCGTTCGGAGGAGCTGCTCGCGGGTCGCCTCGCACACCGCCCCTGACCGGAACAGAGGCGTGCCCGAGGCAACCGGATCGTTGACGTTCACCCGCTGCCGCCATAGCCTCCCGGGTGGCCCGGCATCGAACGAAGGAGTTCCGCCATGCGCAGCACGCCCGTGACCCGCCGTACCCTGCTCGCCTCCGGTGCCGCCCTCGGCGCCTCCGCCCTGCTGGGCGTCCCCGCCGCGAGCGCCGCCCCGGGCGTCGGTCCCGGCAGCACCCCGCAGGGCCGGCGCGACGCGCTGGTGACGCCCCTGGCCGAGGTGCTCGACAGCGGCGAGCAAGTGACCTCCCTCGTGCTCTCGTCGCGCGCCCTGCACGGCGTGCGGCGCGCGTCCCTCAGGCCGTCGACGTTCGCGGTGCACGTCCGGGCCACCAACCCGGTGACCGGCGAGGTCGCGTACGAGCAGGACCGCGTGGTCACGGGCGCCCGGTGGACGCCGCGGGGCGAGGTCGTGCTCGACCTCGAGCACGGCTGGCAGGTGCCCGGCGGCGACACGCTCCAGTACGTGGGCGCGTACAGCCGCAACGTGCTGCTCGAGCTGGAGCACACGATCACGCAGGCGGAGCCGCTGCGGGGGCCCGGCGGGCAGGTGGTCCTCGAGCGGTTCCGCGAGGGCCGTCCGACGGACCCCGAGGTGGACGCGTTCAGCTACCACGCGTCGGCGTCGGGCATGAACTACCGGCTGTTCTCGCCGCGGGGCGGCGGCGGGCGGCACGGGGCGGCGCTCGTCGTGTGGCTGCACGGCGGCGGCGAGGGCGGCCTGCTCGTCGACGGGCACGACTACTACGACAACGAGGCGACCCTGCGGGCCAACCGCGGCGCGCTGGGCTTCGCCACTCCCGAGGCGCAGCGCCTGTTCGGCGGCGCCTACGTGCTCGCGCCGCAGGCGACGTCCGCATGGATGGACGACGGCGACGGCTACGCGCCCCAGATCCTCGAGGCGATCGAGGAGGTCGTCGCGCGGCACCGGATCGACCGGCGCCGGATCCACGTGGTCGGCTGCTCGAACGGCGGCTACATGTCGCTCAAGATGGTCGCCGAGCACCCCGACCTGTTCGCGACGTCGGTCCCGATCTGCTGCGGCATCGGCCCGCGGGACGGGTCGGGCAGGTACTTCGTCTCGGACGACGAGCTCGCGGCGATGACGACGCCGACGTGGCTGGTGGCCTCGGCCGACGACACGACGCTCGACCCCGAGGACAACACCGTGTACGCGCACGAGCGGATCGACGGCTCGATCCTGAGCCTCTACGACAGCGTGACGCGGGACGGGAACACCTACCCGGGGCACTGGTCGTGGATCTACGTGGCGCGCAACGACCCGCGGCACCGCGGCCGACACGTCTGGGAGTGGATGGCCCGCACCCGCCGGTGAGGCTCACAGCCCGACCTCCGTCACCTCGCCGCCCGGCGAGACCAGCACGAGCACGGCGTCGTACCGGGTGGTGAGGCCGAACAGCGCGGACAGCTGCGTCCGCACCAGCAGGACGGCGCCGCCCGACGGCGTGGTGCGGGCCGCGGCGACGTCGGACACGTCGTCGACGCGGTGCAGCGCGGCGCCGTCCGCGGTGGTGAGCACGAGCTCGGACCGCCCGTACGCGCCCCGCTCGGGCGTCATGGTCGCGACGACGCCGGAGCCCGGCGCGAGCTCGTCGTCCACGGCGCGCGCCGGGTCGCGGTCGCACACGTCGGGCACCACGACGCCTGCCGCGCCCTCGCGCACGACGCCGTCGACGACCGGGGCGCCGTCCGGCCGTCCGGCATCGGCGGTGGCGACGTAGCAGGACCAGCGCTCGGCCTGCCGGCCGGTCAGGGGCGCCGCCGTCGGCGGGCCGTCCACGGGCAGGGCGCGCACGAGGTCGGGGCGCTCCTCGGGGAACCCGTCGTGCACCGACACGTAGACGACGCCCTCGACCGGGTCGACGGCGTCGCCCCCCACCCAGAAGTTGAGCTCGCCGTGGGGCAGGTCGAGCCCGGGGACGGCGTCGCCCTCGGCCACGACCGAGCCGTCGGCCAGGTCGAGCACCACGAGCTGGTCGTCGTCCCGGAGGATGACGTGCTCCGTGCCCGCGGCCAGCGGCCAGGGCCGGTAGCCCGTGCGGTGCCGCCACAGGCGCTCGCCCGTCGTGGTGTCGTAGGCGGCCACGAAGGACGCACCGGCCCCGTGCTCGGACGGGACGACGACCACCTCGCGCCCGTCCCGCTCACCGACGGCGAGCGCGTACCCCGGCTCCACGTCACGGACGGTGAGCACCGAGCCGACCAGGACGACGACCACGGCGAGCACGGCCAGGGTGCCGAGGGCGCCCAGCACGCCGCGGGCGTTGACCG
Source organism: Promicromonospora citrea (assembly GCF_013004695.1). Classification (GTDB taxonomy): domain Bacteria; phylum Actinomycetota; class Actinomycetes; order Actinomycetales; family Cellulomonadaceae; genus Promicromonospora; species Promicromonospora citrea. The sequence goes on along the minus strand of NZ_JABEMG010000125.1, from coordinate 1,428 downwards.
CGCGCTCGCGGGGCAGGCCGAGGTCCTCCGGGCGGACGACGCGTGGCAGCTCTGTCATGTGCCCTCCTCAGAACGGTGTCGGCGTGTCGCCGGCGCGCAGCGTCCCGACGTCCTCCGGCTCGCGGTTGCCGCCCAGCGCGACCGACAGGTCGGGCAGCACCGCGGCGTCGGCGTCGCCGAGGCCGTCGAAGCAGATGGTCTCGCCGTCGCGGAAGGTGACCCAGAGCTGCTTGCGCGGCCGGAGGTCTCCCTCCCAGGGCTCGTGCCACAGCACGTGGCGGACCGTCGCGTTCTCGTACGGCCACGACCAGCTTCCCCCGCGGTGCCGGATCGCGATCGCGCCGCGCTCGAACAGGTGCACGGTCGCGTGCGGGTGGCTGAACAGGCCCAGCAGGCCCGGGACACCGATGAGGACGGCGAGGGCGCCGAACACCAGGGCGGCCAGGCCCGACGCGATCATCCCGGGGATGCTGCCCGTCCCGTCCCCCCACGGCGACTCCGTGTACGCCATCCACGCGAACGGGACCGGTGCCACGACGAGCACCGCGGCGACGAGTCCGAGCGACCGGTCGTGCGACCGGTTGACCGGGTAGGCCGCCTGGTGCGCGCCGAAGTCGCGCATCCGCGCGATCGATCGCCAGCGCGGTGCGGCTCGGGGCGGTGTCCGTGCTCATGGACCGCACGGTAGCGACGGTCGCCCGCCCTCCCGGTCACAGGTCCGGGAGCGGACGGGCGCCGGTAGGGTTGCCGTGTGACCGCGCAGACCACGGCGCGCACGCGCGTCGTCGCCCAGGCCTGGCGCGAGCTCGGCGCCGGCGTCGCGCCCCTCAGCAACGCGGCCGGCCTGCCGCTCGCCCGCACCGTGAAGCTGATCCTCGACCCGCTCGTGGTCCGCCCCGCGCGGCACCCGCACCTGGGACGCGCCCTGCTCGACGACGCCGCCGCCCGGGAGCTGCGCGCCCGCCTCCTCGACGCCCGGGACCACCTCGTGGCCACCGCCGCCTGGTTCGTGCACCTCAAGCGCGAGCGCCGCGCCCGGGGCATCACCGAGGGCCACCCCCAGGACCTGTACTTCCAGCGCGCGTACGAGCTGGCCCACCGCCACGGTGCGCCCGGACCCGACGCCGCGGCGCTCGCGGGCAAGGAGGTCGCCGACGTGCACGACGCCGGTCGCGTCACCGCGGCCGACCTGCGCGCCTACCTCACGCTGCCCGACGTCGCCGCCGACGTGCGCCGAGCGGTCGACGCGGCGTGGGCGGCGGCCGACGACGCGCCACCCGGGTCACCCGGCCGGGAGCAGCCGACCGAGCGGCCGACCGAGCGGCTGACCCGGCTGCTGGACTCCTGCGCGACCGACGGCCGGGCCGCGCTCGACCGGGTCGTCGCCGCCGGGGACGGGGCGGCGTCGGGTGCGGCGCTGCGCTCCCC
>NZ_JABEMG010000124.1 GCF_013004695.1 Promicromonospora citrea | reverse complement strand
CCCCCCCCCCCCCCCCCCCCCCCCCCCCCCCCCCCCACGATGGTACGACGGCGATCCGCAGCCGTCGGCGACCAACTCGCGTCGGTACTCGCGCAGTTGCACGAGAGGAATGGGCTCCCCCAGCTGGAGGGGGTCCGGGCGAACAGATCCGACAACACGGGGCCCCGGAATCGACGCTGGAGCGATCAGTCGAGCCAGACGAGCATTCCCATGCCCGCGTCAGCCGCCTCGCCGAAGAAGGTAGTCAACCGTTCGAGATGACCAGCAAGGTACTGCCCAGAGCCAGCCTCGTTCCAGATGCCCGAGGGTAGATATCAGCCTCGACGAAGGCCTCTGCGGGCACTGCCTCGACAACCCCCTGCAGGTCGAGTGAGCGCAGCACAGCGGCCAGTTCCGCGACCCGTTCGGGCCTCAGGGACGAGGGCGGACCGTAACCCCAGTCGTCCGCTCCCGGCACCTGCTCGTCCCCGAACACGACCGCCGTCGACACCCCAGCACGGTCAAGGACGAGCGCAAGGCCATGCCACGCCTTGTCCACGTCCAGCAGCCGTATGTCCTGCTCGTTGCCGGCGTCCTCTGCATCCCACAGCTCGTCGATAAGGCTGCGGGCCCACTCGGGATCCGACAGCGCCTTCTTGAAGTCGCCCGGAGGCGCGCCAAGGTGGGAAAGACGATGCGTAAGAGGCTACGACCTGCAGCGATGCAAGGGGTCCGGGACAGCGACGAACTCTGCGTGCTTCGCCATATGGGCCGGGGGCGTCAGCTGCCGAGTTCGTTCTTGGTCAGCAAGCCCACAATGAAGTCGGTCGAACTGTCCGCGATCTTCTGCGGTGCGCGGACCTCGTCAATGTAGGCGACGGCCGCGTGACGCATCGTCACCCTCCGGTCGAACTCGACCGGCGACGAGGTCCACGCAACGCGTGGAACAGCAACGCCTTCCTGCGGGCCAATACCGCGCGAGCTCCGTGGTACGGATTGCGCCCGCCGCGCTACTCGACGAGCTCGCGAAGGTCATCAGCGAGGGCTGAGGGCCGTGGTATCGGCGTCAGGGATTGGGTGACCTGTCTCGGGTCGTGCGCCGTCGAACAGATAGTTCGTGCTTTTCCGGGCGCGGGCGTCGAGTGCGGCCTCCACCCGCGGCGCGACGCGTGGCGGTAGTAGGCGCGCGCACTGGGCGGGGGTGTGGAACTCGGCCGCTTCGAGTTCCTCGGGGTCGGCCTGCATCCGGTATGGCGGGGCGAGGTGGCCGCCGTCGAAGAGGAAGTTGACCAACGACCGGGGCCGTGGCCCGGCCGGTGAGGCCCAGTCGACGACCAGCAGGTCGCCGGCGGTCACGTTCAGGTGGAGCTCTTCGCGCAGCTCGCGCTCGGCGGCCTGGTGGGGGGCTTCGTGCTGATCGACATACCCGCCGGGCAGGGACCAGTGGTTGCGGTAGTTCGGCTTGACCAGCAGTACCCGGCTCGCGTCGTCGGTGATGAACAGCGCGGCCGCGGCATGGAACGCGGCGAGTTGCGCGTACCACTGGTGCGGTTCGATCCACGTCATCTTGATGACTCTATCGGGTGCCCAGGCCTGGTCAGGTGCTCACGGACCTCGTGCAGGAAGCCGTCGACAGCCTCGTTCCCGCTGTACACAGACAGCCGACGGGCGAGCCCCTGACCCGCGGCGGCCAGGCCACCTACCAGCGCGCCGCCCACCTGCCCCGGACCGATCTGCCCCTGCGTGAACAGCTCGACCTGCGCTTCATCCCTCAGCGCGGCGCGTACGCCGACATCACCTCGGTCCTCAACGGGATCGACCACCTACAGACCACCGGCCCCGTCACAGTCGCCTTCGCCGACAACCTCTACCCCAGCGACAACCCATCCCAGGCCCTCGCTACCGTGCCGCCAGGGCAGGCCGCTGTCCTCGTACGCCCCTACGACCCGCGAGAATCCACGCGGCGGGGGGTCATCATCTCCGACGACGACAGCACGGCTCCGATCATCCTCGACCTCGTAGAGAAGCCCACCGCCGACCGCGCGCGCGAGCTCGAGGACCAGCACGGACGCGGACGGCTCTGGCTCCTCGAAGGCCGCGCACGCCTCGGCAACGACTTCCTGGATCACCTGCGTGGCACGCCCATGCAGCCAACCGGGGAACCCAAGCTCTCCCTCGCGATCCGCAGCTACGCCACCACACACCCGGTACGACTGGTCCCCACCGCCTCACCAGTCATAGACCTGGGCACACGCAGGATCCTCGCGCCGACGCCCTGAAATCTCGGCCATGCCCGAGAGGCCGACGAACCCCAAGACGACCCCTGGTAGTGCAGCCTGTCTCGCCGGTCAGCGACTTCCCCGAGCCCAGGAGGTCCAGCAGCGGTTGACAAAACGATCGAGCAGCAGCCGTAGGTCGGTCCAGAAACCCCCCGGGGAGTATGTCCGGGTCCGATGGCCCCTACCGGGATGCCACACTGATCGCCGGGGCAGGTCTCCCCCATTGATGTTCGCAGCGTTTCGCGGGGCCAAGGCCGCACGGGCAGGTAGCGCCCTTCTCGGCCGGCACGACGTTCCGCCAGTAGGAGCGCTGCGTGTAGGTGGCCGCTTCCGTGGTGAGCCCGAAGTCGTCCACGATCTCCAGGCTGCGCTCAAGCAGGTCCCCGACGATCCGCCCACATGCGATCAGGGCGTCGACCGGCATCTGGAAGATCGGATGCTCGAACTCGTGCATCGTTCCCTTGCCCTCGATGTGCATCGGCGACCGCGCGTAATACCGCTGCATCACGCCGCCGTGCTCATGGACCAGCGCGTCGCTCGCGAACGCGAGGCGTGCGCCCAGCGCCGGATGCGCAGCATCGCTAAGCCAGTCGTACCAGTCCAGGAATCGGCGATCACCGGTGTCCTTGGACAGCTTGTCGACGTACGTCAGCACGTTCGTGGCCTTGCGTTTCTCCGGGGTCGACCTCATCCTCGACCCGAACCCTGCCTGGTTCAGCACCGGCGCCAGCTCACGGTGGACGGTCTGGGCTCGGGTTCTCGCGTCACCGCTCACGGCTTTGGCTGCCGCCCAGGCTGCTGCGATCTTCTTGGATTCGTACAGCAGGCACCCGGTGTGCTCGACGAGGGATCGGGCCGAGACAGCGGCCGAGTACAGGCGCCAGCCGTTGATACTGTGCAGCGTGTCCGTCAGCAGGTCGACTGATCGCCAGGCGTGGAAGAGCCACCATGAGGCGAGCCGAGTGTGAAGTGCCGGATACATAACCGCTGCGAACGGCTCACGGAGTCCGCGGCCTGACGGCTCGTCGATCGCGAGGATCTGCGTGCCACCCTCCATCTCGACAAAGACCCAGTCCTCACGCCGTTGACGGGCCGTCTCACGCCACTTCACAACCTGGTTGAGCTTCATCGGCACAGGCAGCACCTCGACCGTGCTGACATTTCTGGTCAGGTCGTCGAACCTGCGCGTGAGGGTCTCGATTTCGGCAAGTGCGTTCCGGCGGCTGCCCAGCAGCTTGTCCACCGCGTTGGTGAGTCCGGTCTCGCGGTCCGCATGAGCCACAGGCCAAGCGTACGACCAGGACCGCTCAGGGATCCTTGAGATCGATGCGTTGGTTCGGTCCGCAGGATGGTGCGCAGGTTCTGGCGAGGTCGCTCCCGGTGATCCGTAGGGACACCGAGAAGACACCACTTGGACGCCCAAGCGTGCGATCCTCTCGCGATGTCCGTCAAGAGTCCCATGCACGGCCTTGTGGTGTTCCGTTCGCGCTCCGGTCGTTCACATCGGCGGCCAGGCGCAACCACGTCACGTCGTGCACGAGTCGCTGGAGCTGGCGCGGTGGCCCCGAACCCGCGTTGCACCCGGCGAGGAGTGACACCGCACCGGGATCACATCCGAGGGCTCGGCGAAGACTCACTAGGGTCGCGACATGAGCTCCCCATTCCCACTGCGTCCTCAAGGCGACCTAGACCTCGGGCACGTCATCACGACCGCCGGGATCGATCTCGACGCGGTCATCGCGGTACGACACACCTACAACGCTGACGGACTCGCCGGACCGCAAGACCTCACGCCCGAGAAGGTCCTCACGTATACCCGACGACAGGGATTCCGGAAGTTCCCCGCACAGCCGCCGGAGCACTGGCTTGTTTTCGTTACCGACGGTGGCCTTCGGTCGCGATTCTTCGGAACCTACGAGAACCGGGGCGAGGTGCAGGCCGAGCGCACCGACACCTTCCGGTGCTTCGACCTCCACCCGTCCGACCTGCTCGCCTCCCTGCGCAACCGGCTCGTGATCGAGTGGTCCAGGGACGCCGTCAACTGGGTTAAGACCGGCACAACCGCAGCCCAGTTCCGACTACTTGAGATCGCCGACCCCGCCGAAGTCCCATTCCCTGGTTTCGACAAGGTCGTGATCGACTTCCCGACGCTGGTCGACGTCATCGAAAGTTCCCGCTACCGCTCCTGGCAGACCGCACTCGCATCCGTCCAGGGCATCTACCTGATCGCCGACTCCCGCACAGGCAAGCATTACGTCGGCAAGGCCGATGGCGCCGAACGGGTACTCGGGCGGTGGTCCGCCTATGCGCGAACCGGACACGGAGGCAACGTCGCCCTCGCCGACCTCATCGGCGTCGACCCCGGCCACGGCAACGACTTCCGGTTCAGCATCCTGCGGGTCTTCGGCCCCGACACCCCCAAGGCGGACGTCGACGCAGCCGAGGACCACTACAAGCGCGCACTCATGACCCGAGAATTCGGCTACAACCGCAACTGAACGTCCTCGCCGGAAGTGTCAAGCCCCGGGTTTGATGGAGAGTGGGTTAGTTGGTTTCCATGCTTGCCGTGACCGGGCCGGCCGCGGCGTGTAGGGCCTCGTGCTCGGCCGGTGGGATGTGTCCGAGCTCGCCGTGCAGACGCCGGTTGTTGTACCAGTCGATGTACTCCACCGTCGCGATCTCGAGGTCGTCCAGACCACGCCAGGGCCCCTTGTTCCGGACCAGTTCGGCCTTGAACAGCGAGTTGAACGCCTCGGCCATCGCGTTGTCGTACGAGTCGCCCTTGGACCCGACCGAGGCCACGGCGCCGGCCTCAGCGAGCCGCTGGGTGTAGCGAATCGCTCGGTATTGCACTCCGCGGTCGGAGTGGTGCGTCAGCCCGGCCAGATCGGCACCCTCGTGCTGCCGGCGCCAGATCGCCATCTGCAACGCGTCCAGCGCCAGGTCCGTATAGAGACTGGTCGCGACCTGCCACCCGACGATCATCCGGGAGTACACGTCCAGCACGAACGCCGCATAGACCCATCCCTGCGAGGTACGGACGTAGGTCAGGTCCGCGACCCACAGCTCGTTCGGCCGCGTCGCGGTGAAGTCGCGTTCGACCAGGTCACCGGGCCGACCGGTCTCCGCCGCCGGCTGAGTCGTGCGCGGGGCCTTGTCCCGCAGCAGCCCACGCAGCCCGTTCTCGCGCATCAGCCGCTCGACCGTGCACCGCGCCACCCGCACCCCCTGCCCGGCGAGCTGCCGGTTCAGCTCGTGCCAGACCTTCCGGACCCCGTAGACGCCGTAGTTCTTCTCGTGCACCTCCTCGATCTTCTCGGTCAGCACCCGGTCCCGGGCCGATCGGGCCGAGGCGGGACGGGTCTTGTGGGCGTAGTACGTCGACGGCGCGATCTGCGCAGGCGTGCCATGCAACGCCTGCAGGACCGGCTGGACACCGTGCTGCTCCCGTTGGGAGTCGACGAACGCGACCTTCACCTCGACGGACGGTCCAGCTCCGCCGCGAAGAAACTCGCTGCAGACTTCAAGATCTGGTTCGCGCGCCGCAGCTCACGGTTCTCCCGCTCCAGCTCCGCGACCCTGGCAGCCTCGGCCGTCGTCGGCCCCGGACGCAGACCCTCGTCCCGCTCCGCGCGCTGCACCCAGGTCCGCAACGCCTCCGGATGCACACCGAGCTGGTCCGCGATCCGCTTCACCGCCCCGATCCGCGCCGCAGGATCCTGGCGCGCCTCTACAGCCATCCTCGTGGCCCGCTCACGCAACTCGTCGGGGTACTTCCGTGGTGCAACCATGCTCCAGATCCTTCCGGGTCTTCGATGTCTCCATCAAACCCGGGGCGAGACAGTGCTGCATCTGGCCTCCCTGCTGGAAACAGTCAGCCCCGTCCGTGGCCTCCACCCTGAGCTCTGACCCGGCAGGACGCCAGCGGCACATGGCCGTCGCTGGCGTCCTGTCAGAAGACAGGGCGACGTCCGTCTGTCGTAAGCAGAGGGTACCGTTGAACCGATCTGCAAGGTGGCGTCGGCAACACGAATGGGATACGAGGGGCCTCCGGCAACATGGGTCTAGTCCATCGATTGCTCGGCCCATGTGATCCGGCCCGAGGCTCGACCGGTCCGAACGAAATCGGCGGCTATTTCGCGTGCTTGGGTAGGTGTAACCCTCGTGTACTGCGGCTCTGCGGTAAAAGTGCCGCCGGGACGCTCGTAGCGTACATCTGAGCCGTCGGTCAGCACCTCATTGGCGGCGTAGAGCGCGAGACCGTCCTGGTGGACGAGCACGCGGGAATGGGTGGGATGCCCGACAAGGAACTGCACCATGAGAGGACGATCAGTCGGGAGATCTATGTCCCACAGATCGATCTCGAAAACACTGCCCGCAATGTCGGCATCGGCCTCTGCGAGGTCGTACGCGCGTCGAAACTCGTCGACGCCGTTGACGGGCATTCTGATCGCGCCGTGATCGAGCGTTCCCCAGGACATGATGTACAAGCGTGTAGTTCTCGCGGCCTGTGTGTCGAAGCGGTGGTTCATCGGGCAGTCGGTCCGCAGGAACTGAGACGGGTTCCCGAGAGCTGTGTGCGCTGAAGGCTGGAGTACTCCGAGGCCAAGACGTTGCCGAGAATCGCCGCCCAAGCGCTGGTCGATTTCCAGGTGCTCCATCGCCAGCGGCGGGCTCCTCGGGACGTGGCTGCAGTTGGCATAGGATCCTTCGGGCTGTCGGTCCGACGTTCTTGGTTCTGTACGGTCTGCTGGTGCGGCAGCTCGTCGTGCGCGGTAGGGGGATGAGCGATCGCCTGCCCAGGCGGCTTCGCGAGTGATCCCACTGACGGGCGGGATCGCTGTTGAACCGGCGATTCGGGACATTTGTGGGGTGCGCATCTTCGGAGCCTGCCACGTGCACACTTCGTGCGGCGGAAGGTCGTGCATAGGCCCAGGGCGTTCGGCCGGCCACGTGGCGCTAGAGGAGGTCGTCCGTCCCGCTGGCGCTCGGTGACGTTCCGCAGCCTCGGGGCGGAGGACGCGACCGCGGTCGCCGAGGCCCTGGCCGGGAGCCGCTCTCACGTGGACCAGGCCAGTGGCAGTCCCGCTCGGATCCAGCTCGGGTTAGCCCAGCGTGCAGCCATTCTCCGCTTGGAGCGCCTGGCCGGGGGGGGGTGAGCGCGCCAGGGGTCCATGGTGGGCGCACCATGCAGGCGATAGGTCGGCATGGTGCGCTCGCCCACGGTCACCAGCGCACGGGGCTGCCCTCGGTATCGACAGGCTCCACGTAGAAGCGGGCCGACTCGATGACGCCTTGGCTGATCACCGTGATGGCCACCCCGCGGAACCAGAACTGCCCGTGCTCGCCGACGTCGCTGGTGTACTCCCACTCGGCCCAGATCTCGTCGCCGCTGTGGACCCTGGACTCCGCCCTCGCGTACACGGTGGGATGGGCAGCAAGGATTCCCTCCCAGTTGCGCCGCACGTTCTCGCGACCGGTGAAGGACCGGGCGGGATGCGCCGGCGTGGTCACCGAGTATCCGGGCGCGAAACAAGTCTCGATCGCGTCAAGGTCATGGGCGTTGATCGCCTCGACGAGGCGATCGATCACAGTGGTCGTCGAAGTCATGTCCAGTCCTTTGCGGTGGCACCGGCCGCGTCGTCCGCGCGGACTGGGGCGGTCGGGTTCTTTGGTTCTGGCGTTCTGAGCGCCTGCACAGCTGTGGTTTCGAGGTCGGCGCCGTCAGGCAGGAGACATCCGCGTCGCGACATGATCGTCGGGCCAGCGTCGTCAGCGCCGATCATGGAATCGGATCGCCGTGCGAGCCGACTCAGCGTGGGCCTGTTGGTGCCGCGCCGACGAGTGCCGCGATCTGGGGTGCCGCCTCGATGTCCGGGACGGAGAGGAAGTCGGGGCTCTGATAGGCGGGGCTCGGGTACTCGTAGTACCCCTTGCCGGACAGCAGCCCGAGGTCTCCCTTGTCGACGAAGCGCTCCTTGATGTACTTGGCGTTGGCGAGCATCTGGGCGTCGCCGTTCTTCTCGCCCCAGTAGGCCAGCACGTTGTGTGCCGTCGTCATCCCGATCACGTCATACCAGCCCATCGGGCCGAGCTTCGCACCGCCCAGCAGGTAGGTCCGGTCGATGTCCTCGGGTGTCGCGATCCCGTTGGTCACGAGGGTCTGCGCGGCGTTGAGCAGCGGGACGAGCCAAGAGTTGAGAACGTAGCCGTTCTGCTCCTTGCGAAGCGGGATCGGCACCATGCCGATCCCGATTGCGAACTCGACCGCCTGCGCGATGGTGTCACGCGAGGTCCCGTCGTGAACCATGATCTCGGTCAGGTTCATCTTCCAGATCTGGTTGGCGAAGTGCAACGTCAGAAACTTCTCCGGTCGACCGGTGTCAGCGGCGAAGTCGCTGGGCAGCAGCGTCGAGGTGTTGGTGGCGATGATCGTGCGCTCCGGCAGCAACGGCGCCAAGCTGGTGTACAGCGCCAACTTGATCGACGGGGCCTCCGGGACTGCCTCGATCACGAGGTCCGCCTCAGCGACCGCTGATGCGAGATCTGTGGTGTAGGTCAGCCGCTGATGGGTTGCGTCGATGTCGGCGACGGTGGCACCCAGATCCGCCCTGTAGATCTCGGCGTAACTGTCGATCGCGAGCTTGCTGCGCTCGAGCGGTTCCTCGGCGATGTCATAGACCACCACCGTCTTGCCCTTGAAGGCGCTGTGCCAGGCGATCTGACCGCCGAGCACTCCGGACCCGAGAACCGTCAGCTGGTTGAGAGTGGACATGAGCTGCTTCTTCCTTCTTATCGTGGGGTCGATCGGTCTGCTTGTGGCTGACGGATCGAGAGGGTCAAGGGGTGAGCCGCCGCTCTGGTGGGTCGCCTGTGGGCGGCTCACCCCTCGATGGTTTCTAGCTGCGCGCGAGCGTCGGGTAGTCGGTGTAGCCGGTGTCGTCGCCGCCGTAGATCGTGGTCTGGTCCACCTCGTTCAGCGGGGCGCCGGTGCGGAGCCGCTCGACGATGTCCGGGTTCGCGAGCGCGAACTGCCCCAGCGGGGCGATGTCGGCGAACCCGGCCTCGATGTCGTCGGCGATCTGCTCACGGCCGCGTCCGTAGCGCACGACGAGGACCGAGTTAGGCCACAGGCCGCGCAGGGAACCGAGCAGCTCGTCGTCACCGACGTGGAAGACGTGCAGGTAGACGAGGTCGAGCTTGGCGAGCTCTCCGACCAGGTGCGTGTACTGGGCGCGCACCTCGGCCGGTTCGCCCTCATGGAGCCCGCCGAGGGGAATCGCCGGTGAGATCCGGATGCCGGTGCGGTCGGCTCCGATCTCGTCCGCGACAGCACGCGCCACCTCGATCGCGAACCGTGCACGGTTCTCCACGGAGCCGCCGTACTCGTCGGTGCGCTGGTTCGCGTTCGGTGCCAGGAACTGGTGCGGCAGGAAGCCGTTGCCGGCGTGGATCTCCACGCCGTCGGCGCCGGCCGCGATGGCGGAGGCCGCCGCGTGGCGGAACTCGCCGATCAGGTCCTGGATCTCCGAGACGCTCAGTTCCCGCGGCACCGGGGTCTGCTGGGGTCCGGCCGGGGTGTACACGTCCTGTTCCGCCGAGATCGCGGAGGGTGCCAGCGGCTGACGGTGATGCGGCGTGTTGTCCGGGTGCGCCATGCGCCCCGCGTGTGCCAGCTGGATGAAGAAGTGTCCGCCCGCCGCGTGCACCGCGTCGGTCACGGCCTTCCAGCCCTCGACATGCTCGGGCGTGTAGATCCCCGGCGTGCTCATGTTGCCCTGCCCGTCGTCCGACGGCTGGGTGCTCTCGGAGATCAGCAGGCCGAGCGACGCCCGCTGGGCGTAGTACTCGGCGGCGAACTTGCCGGGGGTCCCGTCGGGGTTCGCGCGGCTGCGGGTCATCGGCGACAGGGCGAGGCGGTGGCTGAGGTCGAGCCGACCGAGTGTGTAGGGCTGCCAGAGAGAGGAAGAGCTCATTGCTTGTGTCGGTCCTTTGCAGTGAACGGGTCGCCATCACCCTCGGCGCGGTACCAGGTCGCATCCGCGCCGCCCAGACGTGCCGGGACAAGGACCGGTCCGCCTGTACGATGCTGACTGCACTCATAACTGAGGCCAGTCATTTTGTATTCCCGGCTACTGCGGCCTCGGTGACATCGCCGACGACAGAGGGGTAGTCATGGGCAGATCGACGTACGAACCACCGGCAGGGCGGACTTTCCTGGAGCGGCCCGGGTGGCCGGAGGTGTTGGCGGGCGCCGCCGCATATGGCGCCTCCTTGCTGCTGGTCGCAGTGCTGTTGCCGCTCGTGACAGACCCTGTCGTCCACGGCAACGTGGGACTCGTGGTCTCAGGGGCCATGGGGCTTGTTGCGCTATCTGTCGCGGTCTTGATCCGCATCCGCGGACTGGCGGCCTTTGGCTTCCGGCGGGCTCGGCCGCGACATCTCCTCGTCGGTGCCCTGTTGGGTCTTGTCGCCTATGTGCTGGGCACCATCGCTGCAATCGTCTACATGGTGGCGACCGGGGGTGTGCAGAACGTTCAGGAGAGTTATCAGGCGGCAGCTGCGGGCGGCGGCTTGTCGCTCGCCTTTGCGCTCGTCGCGGGCGCGGTGATCACACCGCTGGGTGAGGAAGGGTTCTTCCGCGGCGTGGTGGCGAACGCCTTGCTAGCCCGGTATGGGGCCTGGGTCGGTGTGCTGGCGAGCGCGGGAGTCTTCGCCGTCGCCCACGGGATCAACCCGATCATGCCGGCGGCGTTCGTCGTGGGTGTACTGACCGCGATCCTCTTCCGGTGGTCGGGTTCGGTCTGGCCGGGCGTGGTGCTGCACGGCGTGAACAACGCGACGGCGCTACTGATCCCGCTCATCGTCGAGCTCGTCGCGGCATGACGAGATTCGCCAGGCCGTCGGCCGACTCTCAACTGACAGCCGGAAGCACGGTCACGATCTGCCGGCGGATGGCTTCCATCACCTCGGCCAGGGTGAAGGCAGGGTCGGCATGCGAAGCCATGGTCAGGAACAGGATCGCTGAGATCACCTGGGCCCGGACGGCCGCGTCGTCCCCGTCTCGGCCGGTGTGCTCGGCGATAAGGTCCGCGACCGCCTGCTGGGTCTGCCCGACGATGGACAGTGCGGTGGCCCGGTTGGGCTCGGCGGGGTCGCCGAACATCATCTCTCGCAGATAGGTATGCCCGTTCTCGATCGGAGCCCGGTTGCACTCCACGATCGGAGTGGCGAGCGCGATCACGGCATCCACGGCGTTCGTGGCTTCCTGAGCGGCGGCAAGGCCCCGTTCGAAGGCGGCGGAATAGCGCGCGTTCTGCACGAGGAGCAGCAGGTCACCCTTGGACTTCACGTAGAGGAACAAGGTGCCAGCGCCGATGTCGGCCTTGTCGGCGATCTCCTGAGTGGTGACGTCGTCCACACTCCGCTGGCTGAACAGCTCGGTGGCAGCCGAGACGATCCGATCGAGCTTGGCCTGCTTGTTCCGCTCCCGCCGGCCGGGCGCGTATGGCTCTCGAGGCATAACCTTCCTTCCTGGAACAAAAGGTGACCCGACTCAGTTCTGACCACAGTCAGCGACGGGCGAGTTCTGTTCCGGGCGCGCTCATTGTCCCATCCGGCCGTGGCATGGCCTGGTGGCCTGGTGGCGTCCCGTGGGCGACATCGGCACGGCAACCGTCACCCACCTTCCACATGTCTACAGAACAGGTCGGGGTAAATGAGTCAGGATCGTATTCGGGTCGGCATTATCGGGGTCCATCCAGAGCGGGGCTGGGCTACGACAGCCCACATACCCGCCTTGCAACAGCTGGCGGAGTTCGAACTCACAGCGGTAAGCCATCACGACCACGAGACCGCCGCCGCTGCCGCGCGCAAGTACAACGTCCCTCATGCGCTCAGCACTGCCAGCGACCTGATCAACCACCCCGACGTCGACCTCGTCGTCGTCGCCGTCAAGGTCACACGACACGAAGAACTCGTCACCAGCGCTATCGAGGCAGGCAAAGCCGTCTTCTGTGAGTGGCCACTGGGCGTCCACCTTGACCAAGCCGTCAGGATGCGCGACCTCGCTCGCGCCCGGGGCATTACCACGGCGATCGGACTCCAGGCTCGGGCGACACCGCCATTCGCGTACATGCGTGATCTCGTCCGGGACGGGTACGTGGGTGAGGTGCTGTCCAGCACGATGATCGGCGCTGGCGTCATCCTCGGTGAGTCGATGAGCCGGGTCCAGGAGTACACGCTCAATCCGGAGAACGGGATCGGGCTACAGCATGTGATGTTCGCCCACTCCATAGATGCCCTGCTCCATGTGCTTGACGGCCGATTCGCCGACATGAACGCGTTCTTCGCCACGCGACGCTCGACGGTCAGGATCGAGGAGACGGGCGAGGTCCTTCCCATGTCCGTCCCCGATCAGCTCGTGGTCAACGGCACGCTGGAAAATGGCCCCGTCGTCGCCGCCCACTTCCGCGGTGGTCTCTCGCGAGGAACGAACTTCCACTTCGAGATCAACGGCACGAAAGGTGACCTTCTCCTCACCAGTCCGGTCGGCTACACCGGGACAGGCGGCTTCACGCTGAGAGGAGCCACCGGCACCGAGACCCCACATGCCCTGGTCATCCCTGGACCGTACGGCGCCGACCGCTTCGTCAACGATCCGGCACAGGGCGTCGCCAGCGCCTACGCGCAGCTTGCCTCGGATCTCAAGTCCGGAACCCACCTCAGCCCCACTTTCGACGATGGGGTCGAGCTGCACGAGTTGATAGACAGGATCGAGCGCAGCGGTGGCCTTGAACGGCACCGCCCAGACTGAGACCGCCGCGGCGGCCGTCGGGAATGGATCGGGAAGTGGTCGGGGCCGTGCCGATTCCATTCGTCGGCTTCACCCGTACTCCGATTTCGCCGAGATCGATCCGCGCACCGGAAGGCGAATTGACCCATCCGGCCCTGGACCATGCCCCGACCAGCCAGATCGCGCAGAACTTCGGCTCAGTGAGTCCTGCTTTCTGCAGCAGTTGAGGGGGCCTGACAGCGTTATTCAGCTGGCCAGTCGGTAGAACTCCAGGTTGACGATCACGTGGATGATGGTTGGGAGTTCGGTCAGGCGGCCGCGGTAGCCGGTGGCGAGGATCTTCCACTGCTTGAGCAGCCCAATCG
>NZ_JABEMG010000123.1 GCF_013004695.1 Promicromonospora citrea | reverse complement strand
CGGTCAGCAGCGTCACGGACGCCTCCGGCCCCGGCGGGGCGGCGGCCGCGGCGGCGCCCAGGACGGCGCCCGTGGCGCCAGCGCCGCCCGCGACGACCGGAAGGCTCGCGGCCGCGCCGGCCTTGAGGGCCCGGCCGGGGCGCAGGTCGAAGAGGTTCACCAGGTTGGCGGTGCCGCCGATGATTGCGCCGTTGAGGCCGATGTCGACGAGGTGGCCGAACGCGGTCCGCGCCGTCCGGGGCGTGCCCGCCGCCGAGGCGAGCAGCGCCGAGCCGGAGATGCCGAGGATCTTGAGCCCACCCGTCGTGAGCCGACCCTGGCGCAGCGCACCGAGGTGGCCGCGGAAGCCCTTGGTGCGCTCGGAGGTGTCCTCGGTGAGGTCGTCGACCAGGCCGAAGGCGCCGGCCGCTGCCGTGGCGAACGCCCTGGCGCCCGGTGCTCGCCCGCCGCCGGCCACGGCGCCCGCGACCAGCCCGGCCGTGACCGCGGGCCCCTCGAGGAGGCTGATGGGCTCACCACGATGGTTGGTGCGCGTCCAGGTCGACGGGCCGCCGAGACCTCCGGCGGCGACCTTCTCCTCGAGCGTGCGGCGCGCGAGCACCGTCGCGGCTGCCGCGACGGCGCCCGCGAGGACGAACCTGCCTGCCCCCATGACCTTCCCCTGTCGTCGATGTGTGTGCTGTCCGTGCGTGCGCGAAGGGCGCGCGTCAGTCCTGCTGGGTGTCCGGGACGGGCGGGAGGATCGCCGTCGCGTCCTCCTCGAGGCCGTACTGTCCCACGACGCCGTCGAGCCGGGCGGCGACCGCGAGCGGCACGGTGAGGCGGCCGGTGAGGCGGGTGATGCCGCTGACGGTGGTGACCTCGGCGGCGGCCTCCTCGTCGTCCCGGACGGCCTGGACGGCGTCGCCCGGGTCGTCGGTGGGGCCCGCGAGGACCGCGGCGCCCGAGACCTCCTGCACGGCCCGGGTCACGGCGGTCCACGTGTCGGGGGCCGGCTCGGGCTCCTCGGTCGTGCCGTCGGCGGCCTCCTGCGGCTGGCCGGCCGGGCCCACGAGCAGCAGCACCGCCTGGGCGGGCTCGGTCTGCTCCTCGCCCGCCTCGACGAAGCCGAAGTGCTCGAGCTGTCCCGCGAGGTCGACGGCCTGCTCGCTGCGGGCCGTCCCGTCGCTCCCGGTCAGGGCGACCGCGAGCGCGGCACCGAGCGTGGCCCCTGCGGTGTCGTCCTCCGGCGTGGCCTCGCCGAGGTTGGCGCGCAGCCCGTCGGCGACGGTCTCGCGCGAGGACTCCTCGTCGGGGTCGGTCCACGCGTCGGTGAGGCGTGCCGTGGCCACGACGGACGCACCGGCGGCGTCGAGCTGGGCGCGCACGCCGTCCTGCACGTCCTCCGAGACCTCGCCGAGCTGCACGACGGCGAGCCGGTCGCCCTCGAGCACGCCGGGCACGAGCTGGTTGCCGACCGCCTCGATGAAGCGCTCGTCGCCGTCCAGGGCGGTCTGGGTGGTGTCGAGCTGGCCGCGCAGCTCGGTGCGCTCGGCGCGCAGCGCGTCCACCTGCTCGGTGAGGGTCTCCCCGATCGCTCCCTGCAGCGGACCGGCGCCGAGGATGATGCCGACGGCGAGCGCCAGGAAGACGGAGATGAGCGAGACGAGGTGGTATCGGAAGTCGATCACGGTCGGGTGAGGTCCTTAGGCGTGGTCCGGGCGGTCGTCGCCCGGCGGAGGTCGGGGCGGCAGGGCGGTCCGGGAGCGTGCTCCGGGCCGGTCAGCCGCCGAACAGGTTGCTGATCCAGGAGACGACGTCGTCGACGCGTGCCCCCATCAGCCCGAAGAAGGTCTGGCCGGCCGACGTCGAGGCCAGCGCGGCGAGCACCGCCGCGACACCGGCGCCGGACAGCAGCGTGAGCTGGATGTTCGAGATCCGCGTACGGTACAGCCTCGACACGCCCTTGGCGTCCACGAGCTTGCCGCCCACGCGCAGGCGCGTGAGGAACGTCGAGGCCATGCCCGCGCGGCCCTTGTCCAGGAACTCGACGAGCGTCGCGTGGGTGCCGACGGCGACGATGAGCTCCGCGCCCTTGTCGTCCGCGAGGAGCATGGTGATGTCCTCGCTGGTCCCGGTCGCCGGGAAGACGACGGGCTCGACGCCGAGCGCCTTGACCCGCTCCAGGCCCGGCGCCTTGCCGTCGCGGTAGGCGTGCACGACGATCTCCGCGCCGCACGCCAGGGCCCGGTCGGAGACGGAGTCCATGTCACCGACGATCATGTCGGGCTGCCAGCCGGCGTCGAGGATCGCGTCCGCGCCGCCGTCGACACCGATGAGGACCGGCCGGTTCTCCCGGATGTAGGACCGCAGCAGCGCGAGGTCCTCCCGGTAGTGGTAGCCGCGCACCACGATGAGCACGTGGCGGCCCTCGATGGAGGTGCGGATGTCGGGCACGCCCACGCCGTCGAGCAGGAGGTCCCGCTCGCGGCGCAGGTAGGTCATGGTGTTCTCGGCGAACCGCTCGATCTCGGCGGAGAGGCCCTCGCGGGCCGCCGCCATGTTGGCGGCGACGGTGCGCTCGGTCTGGAGCTTTCCGCTCGCGACGACCTCGCCGCCGACGACGACGTCGCCGTCCACCACCGAGACCTGCGCGTGCTCCTCGATGCCCATGACGGCGGGGCCGAGGTCGTCGACGAGCACGATGCCGGCCTCGACGAGGATGTTCGGGCCGGTGTTCGGGTAGCGGCCCGACGTCGACGGCGCGGCGTTGAGGACCGCGACGGGACCCGCTGCGACCAGGGCGTCCGCGGCGACGCGGTCGATGTCGACGTGGTCGATCACGGCCACGTCGCCCGGGTTCAGCCGCGAGGTCAGCTCCTTCGTGCGGGCCCCGATGCGGGCGGGGCCGTGCACGGTCGCGCCGGGCGCGGGCGTGTCGCGGTCGTCGGCACTCTTCGCCGCGCCCTTGTCGGCGCGCTTGTCCGGGCGGGAGATCAGCTTCATCCGGACTATCGTCCCACGACCGAGGACTCGAGGAGCTCCAGCGCGTGGGTACGCGCCGTCTCCGAGTCCTCCTGTCCGGACAGCATGCGCGCCAGCTCGCGCACCCGGGCGTCGGCGGTGACCTCACGCACGCCGGTGACGGTGATCATCCCGTCGTCGTCGGTGCCGCTGTCGCCGTCAGAGCTCTTGGTGACCACGAGGTGCGCGTCCGCGAACGCGGCCACCTGGGCCAGGTGCGTCACGACGACCACCTGCGTGCTACGGCCGAGCTGGGCCAGACGACGGCCCACCTCGACGGCGGCGCGGCCGCCCACACCGGCGTCGACCTCGTCGAACACGAACGTGCTGCGCGGCGCGTCGGCCGGGCGCTCCGCCGCGCCGCCCGCCGTGGCGAGCGCGACCTCGAGCGCGAGCATGACGCGCGACAGCTCACCGCCCGACGCGCCCTTGCCCAGCGGCCGCTCGGGCGCGCCGGGGTGCGGCACCAGCAGGAACGTCACCTGGTCGGCGCCGAAGGGTCCCGGCTCGTCCAGCGGCTCGACCGAGACCACGAGGTGCGCGCCCGCCATCGCGAGACCGTGCAGCTCGGAGGTCACGGCCTCGGCCAGCTCGGCCGCGCCGCGCGTGCGCTCGGCCGTCAGGATCTCCGCGAGCCGCCCGAGCTCACCGTCCAGCTCGGCCACGCGGGCGCGCATCGAGGCGAGGCGGTCGCCGCCGTCGTCCAGGTCGAGCAGCCGCAGGCCCGCGTCGCTCGCCCACTGCAGCACCTCGTCGATGGTCTCGCCGTACGAGCGGGTCAGGGCCGTCAGCTCGGCCATCCGGTTGTGCGCCGTCTCCAGGCCCGCCGGGTCCGCCTGCAGGTCGTCCACGTAGGCGGCGACGTCGGTCGCGACGTCGGACAGCAGATAGCCCACCTCGGCGAACCGCGTGGCCAGCGCGCCCAGCTCCGGGTCGGAGTGCGCGGCGGCCTCCAGGGCGCGCCGCGCCCGCTCCACCAGCGCGATGGCGTTCTCCCGCGCACCCTCGGCGTCCTCGCCCGCGACCGCCTCGTGCGCCTCGGTGGCGGCCGTGCGCAGGCCCTCCGCGTTGGACAGGCGCTCGATGAGGGCCTGCAGCTCGGCGTCCTCGCCGGACTGCGGGTCCACGCGCTCGATCTCCTCCAGGCCGATGCGCAGCAGCTCGACCTCACGGGCGCGCTCCGCGCCGCGCGCCTCCAGGTCGGCGATCTCCGCCAGGAGGCCGCCGCGCTCCGTCCACGCCGCGCGGTAGGCGGCGAGCACCCGCTGGTGCGCCGGCCCCACGAAGGTGTCGAGCGCCTCGCGCTGCTTGGCCGCGGTGCGCAGCCGCAGCTGGTCCGCCTGGCCGTGCACCGTGAACAGGTCCTCCGCGATCTCCGCGAGCACCCCCTGGGGCACCGTGCGACCACCGAGGTGGGCGCGCGAGCGGCCGTCGGCGATCGTGCGCAGGATGACGACGGTGCCGTCGTCCTCCACCGCGCCGCCCGCCTCGTCGACCCGCTCCAGCACCGTGTCCCGGCCCGTGACCCGCACGCGGCCCTCCACGGCCGCCGACGACGCACCCGGGCGCACCGACTGCGGGTCGGCCTTGGCGCCCATGAGCAGGTTGAGGCCCGTGAGCACCATCGTCTTGCCCGCGCCCGTCTCACCCGTGATGACGGTCAGGCCGTCGGACAGGGGTACCCGGGCCGAGCGGATGACGCCCAGGTTCTCGATCGCGATCTCCTCGAGCACCTGACTCCTTAGGTTCGCTGCTTACGTCTCTGCGGGGGTGTTCGATCCCGTGTTCGAATCCGATGTCCGGTCAGACCGTACATCCTGCGCCTCGGCGTGCGCAGATCCGACACGATCGCGCCAGCCCGAGACGGGCAGGTTGAACTTCGACACCAGCCGGTCGGCGAACGGGGCCGTCGACAGCCGCGCGAGCCGCACCGTACCGCCCTGACGCACCACCACGCGAGAACCCCGGGGCAGCCGGATCTCCCGGCGGCCGTCACAGGTCAGCACGCCCTCCACCGTCGACTGCGGCAGCACGTCCACGGTGTACCGCGACCGCGGGCCGATCACCAGGGGCCGCGCGAACAGCGCGTGCGCCGACAGCGGCACCATGAGCACCGCGTCGACGTCCGGCCAGATCACCGGGCCGCCGCCCGAGAACGCGTGCGCCGTCGACCCCGTCGCCGTCGACATCACCACGCCGTCGCAGCCGAACGACAGCAGCGGCCGGCCGTCCACGCCGATCGCCACCTCCAGCATCCGGTCGCGCGTCGCCTTCTCGACCGTCGCCTCGTTGAGCGCCCAGCCCACCACCGGCTCGGCCGTGCCGGGCAGGTGCACGGTCACCTCGACCGTCGCGCGCTCCTCGACCTCGTAGTCCCGCGCCGCCAGACGCTGCACCGCCGCCCGCAGGTCCTCGCGCTCCGACTCCGCCAGGAACCCGACGTGGCCCAGGTTCACGCCCAGCAGCGGCACGTCGGTGCCGCGCGTCAGCTCCGCCGCACGCAGTATCGTGCCGTCGCCGCCCAGCACCATCACGACCTCGGCGTTGTGCACACCCTCAGCGACCCGCTTGGCCGCCATGTGGTCGCCGAACTCCTCAGCGACCGCGTCGTCGTGCAGCGTGTACTCGAACCCCGCCGCCTTCAGCTCGCGCAACGCCTCCGACAGCGCGGCGACCGCCTGCGGGCGCCCGCCGTGGGTGACGATCAGGACACGCCTCGTCATGGCACCCGCTCCTCTCGTGCTGGTCTCTCGTTCTCTGCTGCGGCCGCTGCCCCGACGACGAACGCCGGCGGCTCGGCCGGACCCGGCTCCCAGGCCACCGCCTCGGCCACCGCGTCGGCCACCGCCTGCTCCTGCCCCGTGCCGCCGCCCGGCCGCAACCACAGGAAGAACTCCCGGTTGCCGCTCGGGCCCGGCAGCGGGCTCGGCACCACGGCACACGTCCGCAGGCCCCGCCGCAGCGCGGCTGCTGCCACCGTGCGCACCGCCTCCGCGTGCAGCGACGGGTCGCGCACCACCCCGCCGCTGCCCAGGCGCTCGCGGCCGACCTCGAACTGCGGCTTGACCAAGAGCAGCACCTGGGCGCCGGCACGCAGCACCCCCGCGATCGCGGGCAGCACCACCGTCAGGGAGATGAAGGAGAGGTCCGCGACGACGACGTCCGGCCGCCGGTCGAGGTCGGCCGGCGTCAGGTCGCGCACGTTGAAGCCCTCGACGACCGTCACCCGGTCGTCCTCGCGCAGCGCCGGGAGGAGCTGGTCGTGGCCCACGTCGATCGCGACGACGTGCGCGGCGCCCCGGCGCAGGAGCACGTCGGTGAACCCGCCCGTGGAGGCGCCGAGGTCGGCGCAGACCGCGCCCTCGACCCGGGGGCCGTCCGGCACGTTCGCGAGCGCGTCGAGCGCACCGGCGAGCTTGAGCGCCGCACGGGACGCGAACTCGTGCTCCGGGTCGGCGCCCGGCGCCACGGAGACCTCGGCGCCGTCGGCCACGGACGCCGACGGCTTGCGCACGGCGCGGCCCGCGACCGAGACCCGCCCGGCCGCGACGAGCTCGGCGGCGTGCCGCCGGGACCGTGCCAGGCCGCGGCGGACCAGCTCCGCGTCCACGCGCGCGCTCGCTGTCCTGGTCATCACCGTCAGGCGTCACCGCTCAGGTGCACGCGCAGGGCGTCGTGCACCGCCTCGAAGCGTCCGACGTGCTCGGCCGTCGGCAGGTCCGCGAGCCCGTCGAGCCCGTCGAGGGCACGCCGGACCGCGTCGTCGGTGCCGGGCTGCTCCTCGGGCCCCGGCACCTCGGTCTCGTAGCTGTCGTCCATCGTGCGTCAACGCTCCACTGTGCTGGTCCCGCTGGGTGGTCCTGCTGTGCTGGGTGCGGCCGGTCGCGGCCGGTGCCGCTCGCTGCCAGACACGGTACCCGCCACCCCCGACAGAACCGGGGAGGAGACCGTCGGGTCCCGTGGACGGGCGGCCGCGCCGGACCGCTCAGACCGTCAGCTCGGGCACCGAGGCCGGGTCGAGATCCTGCCCCCCGTCGACGGCGGCCCACGCCGCCGCGCACGCCGCCCGGACGAGGTCGATCCCCTCGCCGTCGAGCCGCAGCTCGCCGTCGGACACCCGCGCGGCCGCGCTCCCGCAGACGTACCAGCCGTCCGCGAGCTCCGGCGCGGCGTGCGGCGCGAGCAGCGCGCGCAGGTCCGCCGCCAGGTACGACGGACGCTCCCCGGGCACGGCGAGCACCGCGTCGCGGGCCGTCGAGACACCGGTCAGCACGTGCAGGCCCGGGTACCCGCCGCCGCGGGCACCCGCCAGGTCCGTGTCGAGCCGGTCACCGATGACGAGCGGACGGCTCGCCGCCGCGCGCTCGACCGCGAGCCGGTACATCGTCGGCGAGGGCTTGCCCGCGCTGTCCGGCACCACGCCCGTGGCCGCGCGGACGGCACCCACCAGCGCACCGTTGCCGGGCGCGAACCCGCGCGCCGTGGGCAGCGACAGGTCGAGGTTGCTCGCCACGTGCCACGCCCCGCGGCCCACCGCGTAGGCCGCCTCGGCGAGCTGGGTCCAGCCCACCTCGGGCGCGTAGCCCTGTGCGACGGCGTCCGGCTCCTCGTCCGCCGACTCGACGACCTCGAAGCCCGCCGCCCGCACCGCGGTCACCAGCCCCTTGCCACCGACCACGAGCACCTTCGCGCCCGGGTCGAGGCGGGTGGTGAGCAGTGCGGCGCACGCCTGCGCCGCCGTCATCACCTCGTCGGCGTCCGTCGGGATGTCGAGGCCGGTGAGCTGGCCCGCGACCTCCTCCGGCTCGCGCGACGCGTTGTTGGTCACGAACACGAGGCGCATGCCGCCCGAGCGCGCGGCGGTCAGGCTCGCGGCCGCGTGGTCGATCGGCAGGTGCCCGCGGTACGCGACGCCGTCGAGGTCGACGAGAGCGAGGTCATAGGCCTCCGCCAGCGGCACGTCGCTCGCCAGCAGGCCCGCCCCAGCCGTCACGCCTGCCCCTGCCCGGCGCCGGGACGCTCGGCCGCGGGCTCGGCGTCTTCGGCCGGCTGGTCGGCCGGCTGGTCGGTGACGGTCGGCTCGGCGGGCTCGGTGCCCTCGTCGGACTCGGGGTCGCTCGGCTCGTCGACGGCGTCCGCCTCGGGCTCGTCGGGAGTGGCGGACGGCTCGTCCGAGGCGGGCTCGTCCACCGACTCGTCAGCCGGATCGGCCGTGCCTGCCTCGGCACGGGACTCGTCGTCCACGTCAGGTCCGTCGTCCTCGTCGTCCTCGTCGGCCGAGTCGGCGGAGTCGGCGCTGTCGGCCGAGTCCGCGCTGTCGGCCGAGTCGGCGGAGTCCGCGCTGTCCGCCGAACCGGCGGAGTCCGCGCTGTCCGCCGAACCGGCGGAGTCCGCGCTGTCCGCCGAGCCGGCGGAACCCTCGTCGGACTCGTCGGACTCCTCGAGTTCTTCGGGGTGCTCCGCGGCGTACTCGGCCTCGGCGAGCGCCGCGTCGTCCTCGACGTCGAACACCGTGATGTCCTCGTCCGGCTCGACGTCCCCGATGGCGCGGGCGAGCGCCTCGGGGTCGACGGTCGCGAGCAGGGCTGCGGCCTCGTCGTCCCGGCCGGCTGCCTCGAGCGCGACGGCGCGCGCCTGCAGCACGCGCAGCCCGAGGTCGCCCGGGGCGTCGGCCGGCGCGATCTTGTCGAGCACGGCCAGGGCGGCGTCGTGCTCACCGAGGTCGGAGCGCGCACCGCTCGCGACGATCGCGAGCTCGACCCGGCCCGTCGCGTCGAGCGTGGCGGCCTCCTCGGACGCCGCCAGCGCCAGCGCGCGCTCCGGTCGGCCGAGGCCGCGCTCGGCGTCGGCCATGATCGGCAGGTGCTCCGACGAACCGTTGAGCCGCCGCACGGTGCGCAGCTCGCGCAGCGCCTCCGCGAAACGGTTGGTCCGGTAGGCGGCGAGGCCGGCCGCCTCGCGCACGATGTCGATGCGGCCGGCGTGCCGCAGGGCCACCTGGGCGTGCTCGTAGGCGCGCTCCGGGTCGACGTCGAGCAGGCGGCCCGCCATCACGAGGTGCAGCCCGACGCGCTCGGCGTGCTCCTTGCTCAGCCCGCGCAGACGCCCCCGCGCCTCGCGGTCGAGCTGGCTGAACGACACGTCCTCGGCGATCTCGGGCTCGGGCGTGCGCTCGGCACGCTGCTCGTCACGCCGGTCGTCGCGCCGGTCGTCACGGCTGCGGAACGCCGGACGGTCGGCACCCCGCTCGAAGCGGCGGTCGCCGCCGCGCCGGTCGTCACGGCGGTCGTCACGGCGGAACGGGCGGTCGCCGTCGCGCCGCTCGTGCCCGCGCTCACCGAAGGAACGACGGGGCCGGTCGTCCCGGTCACCGAAGGAACGACGCGGGCGGTCGTCCCGGTCACCGTACGGACGACGGTCCCGGTCCTCCTGCCGACGGAACGGGCGGTCCCCCACCCGGTCGTCACGCCGCGGACGGTCCCCACCACGATCCTCGAACGAACGACGAGGCCGGTCATCACGGTCACCGAACGAACGACGCGGACGATCGTCCCGGTCACCGTACGGACGACGGTCCCGGTCCTCCTGCCGACGGAACGGACGGTCGCCGCCCCGGTCGTCGCGGCGCGGGCGCTCGCCCCGGTCCTCGAACCGGCGCGGACGGTCGTCGTCGCGGCGGGCCGGGCGCCCCGCCCCGCGGTCGTCGCGGTCCTGGTACGAGCGGCGCGGGCGGTCGTCGTCGTACCGCCGGCCACCGCCGCGGGGACCGTCGAAGCGGCGTCCCCTGTCTCCACCGCGCTCCTCGCGACTCTGGCCCCTCCCCTGGTCGCGGCTGCCGCTCCTGCGTTCGCCGCGGCGGTCTCCCTCGCGGTCGTTCCCCTGGTCGCGGGGCGTTTCGTTCACGGTGTTCCCTTCGATGACAGATGCCCGCACATTCTCCCATGCGCACACCCGTCCCCGAGGATCAGCAGCCCTCGCGACCGCAGCGAACTCGGTCACATGTCACGACCTACGCGGTGACACAGGACCGAACACCAAGCCACCGAGCCCGAGCGTCACGAGCGCACAGCGCCCACCACCTCCGGGTTGTACCGGTCCGAGAGCCGCGACAGCCGCACCCCTGTCACCACCAGCGCCGCCGCGAGCACGATCAGCACGACGAGCCCCGGGTTGAACCCGAGCCCGAAGATCCAGAGGTACCCGATGCCGCCCGCGGCGAGGCAGTAGTACGTCATGGGCAGGATCGTCCGCCGGATGAGGTCGCCCTCCCGGCCGAGCAGACCGACCGTCGCGGCCGCGGCGACCACGTTGTGCACCGCGACCATGTTGCCCGCGGCGCCGCCCACGGCCTGCAGCGCGGCGACGGTCTCGGGCGACGCCGCCCCGATGCCCAGCCCGGTGTTGAACTGGAACAGCGCGAACATCATGTTCGACACGGTGTTCGACCCCGCGACGAACGCACCGAGCGCACCGATGAACGGCGACACGATCGGCCAGCCCTGGCCCGCGAGGTTTGCGGCCGCCTCCGCGAGCGTGATCGGCATCGAGTCGAGACCCGCAGCGTTGAAGTCGGGCCCGGAGTTGATGAAGATCCGCACCAGCGGCACGGCGCACAGCAGCGCGAACGCTGCCCCGCCGAGCTGCCCGCCCGCGACCCGCCACGACGCGGCGATCTGCGTGCGCGTCATCCCGTGCAGTACGTAGGTCACCAGGCAGGCGAGCAGGAAGATGGCGCCCGGTGAGTACAGCAGGTCCATGTTCTGGCTGATCCCGGTGCCGAAGATGTCGGGCACCTCCAGCACGGCGGGACCGGTGAGGAACGCCTTGATCGCCGGCACGTTGCGGGTGAGCAGCAGCAGCGCCGCCACCACGAGGTAGGGCGCCCAGGCCCGCGTCATCGACATGGTGCGGGTCAGCGAGGCCGCCTCCTGCGTCGGGTCGACCGTGCCCATCCAGCGGTCGCTCCAGCGCTCGCGGGGCGGGAAGTCCCAGACGTCCTTCGGCATGAGGAAGCCTCGCGACGACGTGAACATGACCACCACCAGCCCGACGAACCCACCGAGCAGGGACGGGAACTCCGGCCCGAGCAGGTACGCCACCGCGACGTAGGGGACGATCATCGCGAGCGCCGCGTAGAGCGCGAACGGCGCGACGGCCAGCCCGGCGCGGAAGGACCGCTTCTCCCCGTAGAACCCGCACATGAGGGTGACCAGGATGAGTGGCACGAGCGTCCCGACGATCGCGTGGAGCGTCGCGACCTGGGTCGCCGTGTGCGCGACGAAGCCGAGGTGGTCGAGTCCCAGCGCGTCGGCCCGCGCCTGCACCTCGGGCGCCAGCGCACCGGAGGTGTCGGCGAGGCCGGTGCCCAGCCCGGTGAGCATCGGCGTGCCGACCGCGCCGAAGCTCACCGGCGTCGACTGGATGATGAGGCCCGCCATGACGGCGGCGGCCGCGGGGAACCCGAGGGCGAGCAGCAGCGGCGCGACGACGGCGGCCGGCGTGCCGAACCCGGCGGCGCCCTCGATGAACGACCCGAACAGCCAGGCGACGATGATCACCTGCACGCGCCGGTCGGGGCTGATGGTGGTGAACCCCGCGCGGATCGTCTGCAGGGCGCCGCTCTTGGTGAGGGTCTCCAGCATGAGCAGGGCACCGAAGATGATCCAGAGCAGCCCGACGGCGATGAGCAGCCCCTGCACGATCGACGCACCGACGGCGACGGGCGACATCCGCCAGGCGAACAGGGCGACGAGCACGACGACGACGAGCCCGACCGGCATCGCGGTGCGGGCGGGCCACCGGAGCCCGAGGAGCAGGACGCCGACCACGAGGATCGGGACGAGAGCGAGCAGGGCGAGGACGCCGAGGTTGTCCATGGTGACTCCAGACCGGCCACGCTGCCGGATAGGGTGCGCTAGGAATTTCGCATGTCGGAACTATCACTCCACGTACCGACAAACGTAGCAGTTACCTCGGGCAAACGGGAGCCCCCGGATCAGCCGAGCAGCTCCTCCGTCCGCGCGCCCCGCAGCGACGCGTCCAGCACGAGCACCAGGTGCGCCGTCGGGACCTCGCGTCCCTGCCGCCGCAGCGCGTCGGTGATCTGCATGAGGCAGCCGGGGTTGGAGGTGACCAGCAGCTGAGCGCCCGTGGCCGCGACGTTCGCGGCCTTGCGGTCGCCGAGCTCGCGCGCCGGCTCGGGGTTGGTGAGGTTGTAGATCCCCGCCGACCCGCAGCACAGATCGCCCTCGGCGATCTCCCGGACCACCAGACCCGGCACGGTGGCGAGCACCGCACGCGGCTGCGCCCTGACCCCCTGCGCGTGCCGCAGGTGGCACGCGTCGTGGTACGCGACGGTCAGCGGCAGCGGGTGCCGCGGCGCCACGGGTCCCAGCTCGGCCAGCACCTCGGAGACGTCACGGGTGCGCCCGGCGAACGCGGCAGCCCGCTCGGCGTACCAGGGGTCGTCCGCCAGCAGCTCCGCGTAGTCCTTCATCGTCGACCCGCAGCCCGCCGAGTTGGTCACGATCCGGTCGACGCCCGCGTCGGAGAACGCGTCGACCAGCGCCCGCGCGTAGTCCAGGCCCTCGGTCTCGCGCCCGGCGTGCACGGACAGCGCCCCGCAGCACCCCTGCCCGGGCGGCACCACGACGTCGCACCCCTCCGCGGCCAGCACCCGCACGGTCGCGGCGTTGACGCCCGGGAACAGCTCGCGCTGCACGCACCCGAGCAGCAGCCCGACCGTCATCCTCCGCTGCCCGACGGCGGGCACGCGCTCCGGCACGGCGTCCGCCCGGCGCGCGGGCACCGGCGGCGCGATCGCCTCCATCGTCGCGAGCGTCGGCGAGAGACGCCGCAGCACCGGCCGTACCAGCCGCGGCAGCCCCGACCGCTGGTAGAGGGACAGCAGCGGCAGCACGCGCCGCAGGCGCTCGGGCCGCGGGAACAGCGCGAAGATCGTCGACCGCAGCAGGCGCTGCCCGCGCGTCCGGTGCTCGGCGCCGCGCCGCTCGACCTGCTGGCGCGTCGCCTCGACCAGCCGGTCGTACCGCACCCCCGACGGGCAGGCGGTCACGCACGCCATGCACCCGAGGCACGCGTCGACGTGCTGCACGAGCGCGGGCGACATCGGCTCCCCCTCGAGGCCCTGCTTCATGAGGTGGATCCGCCCGCGCGGCGAGTCCATCTCCTCGCCCCACAGCGTGTACGTGGGGCACGCGGGCAGGCAGAACCCGCAGTGCACGCAGTCGTCCACCAGCTCGCGCGCAGGCGGGTGGTGCCCGTCGAACGCGCCCAGCAGGTCCGGCTTCGCCTCGGTCATCAGGTACCTCCCACGAATCGGCCCGGCGCCAGGTTCCGCCCGGGGTCGAGCTGCCGCTTGATCGCCCGCATGAGGTCCAGCCCGCCCACGGGACCCCACGCGTCCACCGCCGCCCGCACGGCACGCGAGGCGCGCAGCACGGTGACGGTCCCCTCCCGGGGCGAGGGCGCGACGGCCCGCAGCCGCCCGACGGCGGACGCCGTCGCCTCCGGCGTGCCCGTCACCGCCGCGTGCAGCACCCCCGCGGCC
>NZ_JABEMG010000122.1 GCF_013004695.1 Promicromonospora citrea | reverse complement strand
GGCAGGCCGGGCCGGGTCCGGCGGTCCGGGGCGCGTGACCCCTCGACCCTGCGGCGCCGGTAGGCCCGCGACCGGCACGCCCGCGAGCAGTACCGGCGCGGGCGTCCCGTGCCCGCCGCCGGGCCGAGGCCGGCACCGCACTCGGTGCAGGCGGTCGTCGGGTCCACGCGGGTCTCCTCCCCTCGCGGTCGTGCCGTGCGGTTTCGTCACACCGGCTCGTGCGACGAAACTACTCCACCGGAGTCCTCGCGCGACCCGAGCCTGGAGCCATGACGTCACCCGACACCCCGCCGCTCACCGTCCGCCCCGCCCCGCCCGCCGAGGTGGATCGGCTGCTGCCCGTCTGCGTCGAGGCGTTCGCCGACGAGGCGGTGTCGGCCTGGGTGGAGCCCGACCCGGCGCGGCGCCGACGGCACACGCACGCGCACCTGGCCGCCACGCTCCCCGGCGCAGCGGACGCCGGCGGGCTGCTCGTCGCGTACGACGCGGACGGCACCGCCGTCGCCGCCTCGCTGTGGGCCGGGCCGGAACGCGCACGGGTACGAGCCCCGGAGCAGAACCCGGAGCAGCCGTGCTCGCCGCGCGTCGCCGCCGTCCTCGCGGCCACCGCCGCGCACCGGCCCGCCGTGCCCCACGTCCACCTGGCGGCGATGGCCGCGCTCCCCCACCGCCGCGGGACGGGTGCGGGCACCGCGATGCTGCGCCACGGCCTGTCCCGCGCCCACGCGGCGGGCCTGCCGGTGTACCTCGAGGCGTCGACGCCGCGCAGCCGTGCGCTGTACGCGCGCCATGGGTTCCGCGACCTGGGCGCCGCGATCCCGCTGCCGGACGGCGGACCCGTCCTGCAGCCCATGTGGCACCCGTGAGCGTCAGCCGCCGCCGGGCCCGAACCGCTCGGTGCGCACGTGCGCCGGGTCGTGGCCCTGCGCGACGAGCATGCGTGAGACCGCCTCGACGAACCCCGTCGGGCCGCAGACGTACACGCGCGGCGCGAGCTCGGGCGGCCAGCCCCATGCGGCGAGCTCGGAGTCGGTCAGCCGGCGGGGCCCGCGCAGGGCGGTGAGCGACACGGCACGCGTGAAGATCGTCCGCGCCTCGAACCCGTCGCCGCGCGCGACGAGGGCGGCGATCTCGTCCGGGTAGAGCTGGTCCTCGGCCGTGCGCACGGAGCAGATCAGCCGGAACGGCGTGCGGTCGCCGGCGCGGCGCCGGGCGCGCGCCATGGCCATGAGCGGCACGAGGCCCGAGCCGCCGGCCAGCAGCAGCACGGGCGTCCCGGCGTCGCGGGCGGGGTCCCACACGAACCAGCCGCCGACCGGTCCCCGGACCTCGACGGCCGACCCCACGGGGAAGTCGCCGACCAGGTACGGGGACACCTCTCCGTCGGCGACGCGCTGGACGGTCACCTCGATCCGGTTCGATCCCTCGGGCACGCTCGCCAGGGAGTAGGACCGCTCGGCCGTGTACCCGTCGGCCGCGGTGAGCCGCAGATCGACGTGCTGGCCGGGCTGGTGCCCCGGCCAGCCGGGCACGTCCAGCACGAGCGTCGCGGCCGAGGCGCTCTCGCGCCGCCGGTCCACGAGAGTGGCGAGCTGCCAGCCGGAGCGGACGGCGTAGCGCCCGCCGAGGCGCGCCGGCTCAGTCACCCTGGTACCGCTGCTCGCGCCACGGGTCGCCGAGGTCGTGGTAGCCCAGGCGCTCCCAGAAACCGGGCCTGTTCGTCGGCAGGAGCGTCAGCGAGCGCACCCACTTGGCCGACTTCCAGAAGTACAGGTGCGGCACCAGCAGCCGGGCGGGGCCGCCGTGCTCGGGGTGCAGCCGTTTGCCGTCGAAGGCGTGCGCGATCCACGCCTTGCCGCCGAGCAGGTCGGCCACCGGCAGGTTGGTCGTGTACCCGCCGTAGGAGCCGACCATGACGAAGTCGGCGGTCGACTCGACGTCGGCGAGCAGCACGTCGAGCGAGACGCCCGTCCACCGCGTGCCGAACTTCGACCAGCGGGTGACGCAGTGGATGTCGACGGTGGGCGTCTCCTGCGGCAGCGCCATGAGGTCGGCCCAGGTCCACGCCGTCGACGCGCCCGCCTCCGTCGTGACGGTCAGGCTCCAGGTCGCCTCGCTCACGTTCGGCGTCGGGCCGGCGGACAGGACGGGGAACCCGTCCTCGACGTACTGCCCGGGCGGGAGGGCGACGCCCTCCGGGCGGGGCCTGCCGTGGAAGCCCGGTGTCAGTGCGGGCGGCACGTCGCTCATGTCCACACCGTAGCGTCCGCGACGCCCCGGCCCTGTGACCACTGCCACGTCACATCGGGCCGCGCCGTCCGGTCGAAGGTGTGAGACCCGATGGAGGCAGCCATGGAGAAGATCCTGATCGTCGGAGGCGGCTACGCCGGCTTCTACACCGCGTGGGGCCTGGAGAAGCGGCTCCGTCCGGGCGAGGCCGAGGTCACCCTCGTGGACCCGCACGGCTACATGACGTACCAGCCCTTCCTGCCGGAGGTCACGGCGGGCTCGATCGAGGCGCGGCACGTCATGGTGTCGCTGCGCCGCCACCTGCACCGCACCGCCCTCGTCGCGGGCCAGACCACGGCGATCGACCACGCGCACCGCACCGCGACGGTACGTACCAACGACGGCGCCCTGCGGGAGCTCCGCTACGACACGATCGTCGTCACGGCCGGTGCGGTGACCCGCACGTTCCCCGTGCCCGGGATCGAGCAGGAGGCGATCGGGCTCAAGCACGTCGAGGAGGCCGTCGCGATCCGCGACCAGCTCCTCACGGCGTTCGACCGCGCCGCCCTGCTGCCGCCGGGCGCGCGGCGGCGTCGGCTGCTCACCGTGACCGTGGTGGGCGGCGGCTTCACCGGCGTCGAGGTGTTCGGCGAGCTGCTGTCGCTGGCCACGAGCCTGCTGC
Organism: Promicromonospora citrea; assembly: GCF_013004695.1. Taxonomy (GTDB): domain Bacteria; phylum Actinomycetota; class Actinomycetes; order Actinomycetales; family Cellulomonadaceae; genus Promicromonospora; species Promicromonospora citrea. Next base: position 10,692 of record NZ_JABEMG010000122.1, on the reverse strand, counting down.
GGCGCTACCCGGAGCTCGGGCCCGAGGACCTGTCGTTCCACCTGGTCGACGCGAACGACCGCATCCTGCCCGAGGTCACCGACGAGCCCGGCCGCTGGGTGGTGCGCCACCTGGAGGGCCGCGGGGGCACGGTCCACCTCGGCGCGCAGGTGGTCTCGGCGGCGGGCGGCGAGATCCTGCTCTCGACGGGCGAGTCGTGGGGCAACGGCCTGCTGATCTGGGCCGCGGGCAACGGCAGCAACCCCGTCGTCGCGAAGAACACGGACCTGCCCGTCGACGAGCGCGGCCTGGTGCGGGTGCGCGCCGACCTGCGGGTCGGCACGGACGACGCCCCGGTGCCCGGTGCCTGGGCCGCGGGCGACAACGCGGCCGTGCCCGACCTCGCGTCCCCCGTGCCCGGCACGCGGACCGTGCCGAACGCGCAGCACGCCGTCCGGCAGGGCAGGCTCCTGGCCAGGAACCTCGTCGCCGACCTGCGCGGCCGGCGCGTACACCCCTACGTGCACCACAGCCTGGGCACGGTGGCGACGCTCGGCATCGGCCGGGGCATCTTCCAGTACCACGGCCTGGTCGTCACGGGGTTCCTCGCGTGGCTGATGCACCGCGGGTACCACGTGCTGGCGGTGCCGACCTGGGAGCGCAAGGTGCGGGTGCTGCTGGTGTGGGCGTCGGCGGTGCTGTTCGGCCGCGACATCGTGCCGCTGTCCACCGTGCAGCGGCCCCGCGCCGCGTTCCTCGCGGGCGGTGACCCGTTCGCCGACGTCGGCGGGCCGGACCGGGAGGTGCACGGTGCGGCGTGACGTCCGGACCGACCTCGCCGCCCTGGCCGCCCGGCGGGTGCACCTGCGCTGGTCCACCCTGTTCGGCGTCATCGCGTTCGCGTGCTTCCTCGTGCTCGGGGTCACGGGCGCGCTGCTCGCCGTCCGGTACACGCCGTCGAGCGACCTGGTCACCTACGACGGCCCGTACGGACCGCTGCGGGGCGCGACCGTGACCGAGGCGTACGCGTCCACGATGCTGATCTCGTTCGAGGTGACCGGCGGGCTGCTGCTGCGCCAGACGCACCACTGGGCGGCGCTCGTGATGCCCGCCGCGATGGTGGTGCAGCTCCTGGTCACGTTCTTCACCGGGGGCTTCCGCACGCCGCGGCGCCTCGCCTGGGTGCTGCTCGTGGCGGCGTTCGTGCTGGTGCTGCTCGCGGGCTGGAGCGGCTACGCCCTGCCGGACGACATGCTCTCCGGCACCGGCCTGCGGATCGTCGAGGGGGTGGTGCTCGGCATCCCCGTTGTCGGGACCTGGCTCGCCGGCCTGCTGTTCGGCGGGCCGTTCCCCGGCCGGATCATCGAGAACCTCTACCCGGTGCACGTCGTCGTCGCGCCCGCGCTGCTCCTGCTGGTGCTCGCGCTGCGCGCGGCGCTCGCCGTCCGGCACGGGCAGCCGCGGCACCCGCCGACGCTGCGGCCCGGCCTCGGCCTGCGCCTGTGGCCCGACGCCGCACTCCGCGCCGCCGGGATGACCGGCCTGACCACGGCGGTGCTCCTGCTGCTCGGTGCGACCTCGACGATCAGCCCCGTCTGGTCGTACGGGCCGGCGTCGGGCGGCGACGTCGGCGCGGGCAGCCAGCCCGACTGGTACACGGGGTTCCTGGACGGCGCCCTGCGCCTCGTGCCCGCCGGCTGGGAGACCGTGTGGGGCGGGTACACCGTGACCTTCGCGGTGCTCGTGCCGCTCGCCGTGGTCGGCGGGTACTTCCTGCTGCTGGTGGCCTACCCGTACGTCGAGGCGTGGGTCGAGCAGGACCGCGCGGTGCACGACGAGCTCGACCGGCCGCGCAACGTCCCGGCCCGCACCGGCATCGGCGTGGCGGGGATGCTGTTCTACGGGATCCTCTGGGGCGCCGCGAGCGCAGACGTCGTGGCGACGGCGTTCTCGGTGAGCTTCGAGTCCGTGATCACGACGCTGCAGGTGGCGCTCGTCGTCGGGCCGCCGCTGGCGTTCGAGGTGACGCGCCGGGTGAGCCTCGGGCTGCAGCGCACGGACCGTGAGCGGCTGGCGCACGGCCACGAGACGGGCCGGATCGTGCGGATGCCGGACGGTGGCTACGTCGAGGTGCACCGGCCGCTCGATGCCGCGGAGCGGGAACGGCTGGCAGTGGCGGGGGCCGGTGCAGGCGGGGTCGGTGCGGCGACGGCGACCCCGCGCTCCGGGCCGCGGGGTGGCGCTCTGCGGCGGGCGCTCGCGCGGGTGTTCGAGGCCGGGCACGTGGTGCCGGCGAGGTCCGCTGCGCGGGCGGGTGCGCTCGAGCCGGGTCGCGGCGGGGCCGATCGGCGCTGAGCTCGACGCCCGGCTGGGGCGCGCAGCACTGCACCGTGCGGGCCGCGCGGGGAGAATGAGGGCGGGCCGTGCCGGAGGAGGCGTCGGCGGCGGTCGGGAGAGGAGTGCGCATGGGGTTCGACGTCACGGGGCGTCGCGGCGAGGGTCTGCCGGGTCCGGAAGGGACCTCGTGAGCGCCCCCGACCGGCGGTTCCCGCGCTCGGTGTTCGGCGTGGGCGCCGAGCCGGACGCGCGGTTCACCCTCGCCAACGAGCGGACCTTCCTCGCCTGGATCCGGACGGCGCTCGCGCTGGTCGCGGGCGGGGTCGCGCTGGAGACGCTGGGGCTGGACCTACAGCCCGCGCTGCGCCTCGCCGCCGCACTGGTGCTGATCGTCGCGGGGATCGCAGTGCCGCTGATCGCCTGGTCGGGCTGGATGCGCGTCGAGCGTGCGCTGCGCCGTGGGGAGCCGCTGCCGTCGACGCTGGTCGGGGTGACGCTCGCCGTCGTCGTCGCGCTGGTGGGTGTGCTCGTGCTGCTGGGCGTGCTGCTGCGATGACCGGCGCGGCGCCGCCCGGCCTGCAGCCCGAGCGCACGGAGCTGGCCTGGCGGCGGACCGTGCTCAGCGTCGCGGCGGTGTCTCTCGCCGCCGCGCGGCTGCTCCCCGCCGTCTCCGGCGACGCTCGGTGGCTCCTGCCCGGCGCGGCCGGCCTCGTGCTCGCGGGCTGGTTGTGGCTCGGTTCCCGGCGCCGCCGCCTGCGCTACCCGCGCGCGTCTGGCCCCAGCCCGGCGCCCGCACCGCCCGGCGCCGAGCCGTTCGGCCCGACGTCGACCGGCGCGGGCCTGCTCGCCGTCGCGGCCGGGATCGTGGTCGCGTTCGGGGTCTGTGGGCTCGCCGTCGTCCTGACACACGTCGGGCACTGAGCGCGGCGGGCGCTGAGCACGTCGGGCACCGGGGTGGCACCGGGCCCGCGTGGACATCGGTGCGACCGTCGGCGAGATTTGCCCCATGCCCTTCACGCTCGCCCATCCCGCAGCGGTGCTGCCCCTCCTGCGGCACCCGTTCAGCACCGTCGCGCTCGTCGCCGGCGCCGTGGCGCCCGACCTGCCGTACTTCGCCCGGCGGACGCCGATCCCCGTCACCGCCCAGTCCTGGTACGAGCCGTTCATGAACGCGACGACGTCGCACGGCCTCGTCGGCGCCCTGACGGTCAGCCTGCCGTACGCGCTCGCTCTCTGCGGCCTGGTCTGGGTGGCTCGACGCCCCGTCGCGGAGCTGGTGCGCCGCCCGGCGGGCTCGAAGGACGGTTCGCGAGGCGGTCCCGGCGACCGGGGCGTCGTCGCGCGGCTCGGGTGGGTCGTGCTGTCCGCGCTCGTCGGCGTCGCGACGCACCTGGTGTGGGACTCGTTCACCCACGGCGACGGGTACGTCGTGACGCACGTGCCGGCCCTGAGCGAGCCGGTGGCCGGTGCCCTGACCTGGGCGAGGGCGCTCCAGCACGCGAGCACCGTGGTCGGGCTGCTGCTCGTCGCGTGGTACCTCTGGCGGCGACGGGCCGGGCTCGGCCCCGTGCGGCGCCGGGCCCTGTGGTGGGGCGGCGGCGTGGTGGTCGCGGGCGCCGTGGTCGGGACGCTGGACCTCTGGGCAGACACGGGTCTGACCACCGGCGAGACCGTCGAGGCGGCGCTCGCCGGCGCCGCGACGGGTGCCGGGGCAGCCCTGCTGGTCGCGCTGGTGGTGTACCTGGCCGCGTGGTGGGTCGTGCGGTGGGTCGTGACGGCGTGACTCAGAACGGCGGCCCGGCGTCCGATCCTGACGGTGCAACACTCCCCCGGCGTGGGTGCCGACCTCCCCGTCCCGCGCCGCCTCCGCCCGTCAGGGCGCGGAGCGTCAGGTCGTAGCTCGTGTCCGGGTCGACCTCGGCGAGGTCGACGTGGGCGTCGAGCACGGTCGGCGTGCGTCGGTCGACCCGGCCCGAGGGCGCGATCCACGTGGTGACCCCGGTGTCGGGATCACGCACGACGCCCCAGCCGCCATGCGTCTTGAGCAGATGGTGCCGGCGGCAGAGCGCGTGGAGGTTGGTCGCACGGGTCTGGCCGGGCGTCCCCGGCGGCAGGCCGGCGGGATCGAGGTCGTGGTCGAACGGGACGACGTGGTCCAGGTCCGCACGCTCGGCCGGGTGCTCGCAGTGCGGGAACGTGCACGTCACGTCCCGTGCCTGGACGGCACGCCGCAGCACGCTGCCCGGTTGGTAGGTGGTCGTGGAGCAGTCGGTCAGGACGCCGGTCACCGGGTCGGTCAGGAGCCGCTGCCAGGTCGCGTCGGTCGCGACGGCACGAGCCGTCACGGCCGGCACCGGACCGAACCCGGCGAGCTCGCCCGGCGCGTCGTCCACGCCGAGCAGGGTGGTGGCCGGGACCGTGACCCGGACCGTCGGGCGCGTCGGTGTCACCCGCACCACGGGCGCGCGGCCCCCGCACGTGCACACCGGGCCGTCGGCGGACGGCGCAGGATCCGGTTCGGGCACCGGCAGCGACCGGCTCTCCGCCGCGAGGCGTCCCGCGGGCAGCAGCCGGCCCGTGACGATCCCCGCGAGGCTGTCCGCGCGGAGCTGGCTCAGGGTCCGCTCCTCGCCCGGCACCCGCCGGAGCTGGTGCGCCATCTCGTCGACGACGCCCCACACCGCCGCGGCGTCGACCGCCGGGAGGTAGGACGTGAGCCACGCCATGTCGTTCTCGGACCGGTCGAGCTGGACGCTGCGCTGCTCGGCCGCCGCCCGCGCCGACTCCTCGGCACCGTGCAGCGACGCCGCGAACGCGAGCAGCTTGCGCTGCAGCCAGCGCCAGGTCCGGTGCGGGGCCTGGGGCAGGTACCGCGCGATCGCCTGGGCCCGCTCCTGTGTGGTCAGCCGCGCGGCAGAGCGCAGGAGCGTGTGCGCCTTGCGCACATCGATCCGGCCCGCGACGAGCGCCGCGACGACCGTGGGGTGGTCGGCACCGGCCTCACCGCGCACGACGACGTCCGACGCCTCGGCGCCCGTGACGGCCAGCTCGCCGCTGACCTGCGCCACCAGGGACGAGTGCGCCAGCGGGTGCGACTCACGCGCGGCACGCTCCGCGACGACGCGGGCCTGCACACCGGCCGCCCACGACTGCACCCTGCCGCACGCGACGACGAGGTCCGCCAGGGCGTCGTCCGGCAGGTCGGGGAGCGTGCCGGCCCCTGCTCCGTCCGCCTCGTCCGCCCCGCCGAGGGCGTGACCCTCGAGGTCCACCGCGTCAGCGACGAGGCGCGCGAGCGCGGCACCACGGGTGCCGGCCAGCGCCGCACGCAGGAACGGCGCGGGCCAGAGGACCACGGGCAGGTCGGAAGGAGGGAGGTCCGGCGTCTCGGGACCCGGCCCTGCGGCTGGTTCGACCACGCTCGCTCGCACCCTGACCCACCCCACTCCTCAAAACGTCCCGTTCGACGCCACAGCGTCGTACGCCTGTTCCCATCGTAGGGCACACCGCTGGCATGCGCCCGGCGAACCCGGGCGCGCCACGCCCCCAGCCCTCAGAACCGCCGGTGGTCCACGATCGGCGTCCGCGGTCCCCGCGCCGGCGGGCGCGCCCGGCCGCCGAGCACGAGCAGCCGCACCACCCGGTGCCGGTGCGGCGCGTACGGGGCGAGCAGCCGCAGCATGCCCTCGTCGTCGGTGCGCTCCCCCGCCAGCGCCCAGCCGACCGCCCCGGGGAGGTGGAAGTCGCCCACGGAGACGGCGTCGGCGTCGCCGAACGCGCGCTGCGCCACCTCGGCCGACGTCCACACGCCCACGCCCTGCACCCGCTCGAGCCGCGCGCGGGCCTCGGCGGGCGGCATCGCCGCGGCCTCCTCCAGCCGGGGCGCGACGAGCGCGCACCGCGCCACGGTGCGGGCGCGGCCGGGGTCGACACCGGCCTCGTGCCACTCCCAGACGGGGATCCGGGCCCAGGTGCGGGCGTCGGGCACCACGAACAGGCCCGACGCCGGCCCCGGCGCCGGCGAGCCGTACCGTCGCACGAGCCGGCGCCACGCACGGTGGGCCGTCACCGTCTGCACGCGCTGCTCGAGCACCGCCGGCACGAGCGCCTCCATCACCCGGTCGCTGCGCGGCATGCGGATGCCGACGGCACGCCGGTGCGCCTCACGGACCTGCGGGGGCGGGGTGAAGCCCGAGGCGTCGTCGTCCTCGCCGAGGAGCGTGGGCAGGGCGTCGGCGGCCTCGTGCGCGCCGTCGCCCCACAGCTGCACCGTCACCTCGCGCGGCCCCGCGGGCACGAACCGCTGCGTCACCGGGCCGCTGCGCAGCAGCGACGTCCGCCAGACGGCGCCGTCCGGCGCACGGTGGAACGTCGGGTCGGCCGCGCCGTGGCCCAGGGGGCCGAGCGTCAGGGCGACGTCGAGCGGTCGCGGCGACGTGTGGCGGACGGTGAGCACCCCACCAGTGGACCACGACACGGCGCTCAGTCCGAACGCCCCGCCAGCCGCGCCACCTCCTCGACCACCGTGCGCACGAGCAGCGGGTGGCCCAGCGGCCGGAAGTGTCCCGCCAGCGGCAGCTCGACGTTGCGCGCGCCGACGAGGTGCCCCGTCTCGGGGATGTGCGGGTCGAACGCGGGGTACACCGCCGTGATCCGGTCGTTGACCAGCAGCTCGCCCGCGAGCGCCAGCAGCACCGGGTCGCGCGGGTCGAACGAGCGCAGGGCCCGCGAGAGCATGTACCGCGCCCAGCGGGAGCCGGTGAACGGCGTCGCGACGGCGACCATGCCGCGCACCCGGCCGCCCGCTGGCGACAGCATGACGTGCTTGCCGATGAGGCCGCCCTTGCTGTGCGCCACGAGCACCACCTCCTGGAGGTCGGTGCGCGCCAGGTGCTCGGCGACGACGTCGGCGGACTCGGGCACGGGCCGGGCGTTGTGCCCGAGCGCCTCCACGGCGTGCACGGGGTGTCCCGCGCGCACCAGCGCGCGGGCGACCGGCGCGAGGAACTCCCACGTCTCGTAGATCCCGGGCAGCAGCACCACCGGCGCGGCCGCCCGGTCCATCGCCGAGGAGCCCACCGCCGACGAGCCCAAGGTCGACGACTCCACCGCCGGAAGGGCACCGCGGCGCAACAGGTGCCGCACCTGACGTTCGGCGGCCCACGCGTAGTCCAGCGCCCGGGTCAGCAGGCGGGGCGTCACAGGCGGTCCCGGTCGGCGGCGTGCCAGGCGTCGAGGACGATGCGTGCGATCCCGCCGGGATCGGTGTCCATGGCGTGGTGCCGCCCGCGCACCGTGCGCTGCTCACCGGACGGCGCGCACGCCGCGAGCTGCGCGACCCACGCGGGCGGCGCGACGGGGTCGCGCGCGCCGCGCACCACGAGGACCGGTGCGCTCGCACGCGGCAGGACCTCCTCGAGGTGGTGCCCCACGACGTGGCGCAGCTGCCCCAGGTAGTACGGCACGCTGCACCGTACCAGCGCGTCCACCAGGAGCACCCCGATCGTCGACGGCGGCTCGCCGACGGCGTCGACGGCCAGCCGCACCGCCTGCCGGGCGATGGTGCGCGTGCCGGGCTCCGACGTCGGGCCGATCAGGACGCCCGCGCCCGCCGCGTCCGGGTGGTCGGCGAGCAGCTGGCCCACGACCTGTGCCCCCATGGAGTGCCCGACGACGACCGGCGGCGGCAGCCCCGCGTCGAGCACGTGCTCGCGGACGTACTGCGCGACGGCGGCGGCGTGCTCCGGCACGGTGACGTCGCGCCGCAGGTGCGGCGAGGCGCCGAAGCCGGGCAGGTCGACGGCGTGCACCGCGCCGTGCGCGACGAGCCGCTCGCGCACCGTGGCGTACGCGCGGGCGGATGAGCCCACGCCGTGCACGAGCACCACGGCCCGCTCGGGTGCGGCAGGCCCGTGCGCGTGGCCGACGACGGTGAGGTCGCCCTGCCGGGTGCTGAGCGTGCGGTGCGGGTCGGACCGCACGCTCACCGGCGGTCCGCGGACGGCCTGTCGTCCGGCACCCGGTGCCCGTCGGCCGGGTCGCGGTGTCCGTCGCCGGGCTCGCCCGCCTCCCGTGCGTCCCGGGCGGCGTCCTCGCGCAGCCGCCGCCCCTGCTCGATCTCCTCCTGCCGCTTGGCCTCGCGCTTCTCGCTCGCGCGGTCGTCCTTGGGCGGCAGGCGCAGCTCCTCCTCGGCCGCGATACCGCCCTGCAGCTCCCGCCCGCGCTCGAGCTCGGCGTCGAGCTCCGCGCCGAACAGCAGCGCGAGGTTGGTGATCCAGAGCCACAGCAGGAACACGATGAGGCCGGCCAGCGACCCGTAGGTCGCGTCGTAGCTCGCGAAGGTCGAGACGTAGATCGCGAAGCCCGCCGACGCGATCAGCCAGCCGAGGATCGCCACGACGGCACCCACGCTGACCCAGCGCATCTTCGGCTGCCGGACGTTGGGCGTCACGTGGTAGAGGATCGCCACCAGCACAACGACCAGCAGCAGCACGACGGGCCACTTGGCGATGTTCCACACGGTCACCGCCATCCCGCCCAGGCCGACGGCGTCGCCCACCGCCTGCGCGACCGGACCGCTGAGCGCGATCGCGCCGACCACGAGCGCCGCGACGACGACCGCGACGAGGGTCACGAGGAGCATGACCGGGCGCAGCTTCCACACCGGCCTTCCCTCGTCGATCCCGTAGACCCGGTTCATGGCCCGCCCGAAGGCCCCCACGTACCCGGAGGCCGACCAGAGGGCGAGCGCGACACCGAGGACGAGGGCGACACCCGCCCTGCCCCCGCCCCCGGCGGCGTTCTCGACGAGCGGCTGCACGACGGCGAGCACGTCGGGCGGGACGACGCCCTCCATCGTGCCGACCACCCGCTCCACCGCCTGCTCCCCGTCGGCCACGAGACCGAGCACGGAGACGAGGGCGAGCAGCGCGGGGGCCGCGGCGAGCACCGCGTAGTAGGTCAGGGCCGCCGCCAGGTCCAGGCACTGGTCCCGGGAGAACTGCCGCATCGTGGCCCGCAGCACGTACCACCACGTCCGGCGGTGCAGGTCCGGTGGCGAACCCGGCTTGCGCCGGTCGTCCGGCGCCGGCGCGTCGGTACGCGGCGACGTGTCGTCGATGTGAGCCATGATGCCTCCCCCAGGGACAGGTCCTGGACCGGACGGCGGCCGGTCCGTCACTCCGTGCGCCGGATCAGCGGCTCACGTCGGAGCGGATGTCGGACGCGGCCTCGCGGCCGTGCTCCCCGACCGAGCGGGCGGCGTCCTTCGCCGCGTCGCGGACGGCCTCCGCGCCCTCGCGGGCGGGCTCCTTGAGGTCGTTCGCCAGCTCGCTCGCCGCCGACTTCACGTCGTCGACGAGCGGTGCCGCCTTCTCCTGGACCCCGGAGGCGGCACGCCGCTCCGTCCGGGTCGAGGGGATGAGCGACGCGACCGCCAGCCCGACGCCGAACGCCACGAGGCCGACGGCCAGCGGGCTGCCCTGCGTCCGTTCGCGCACCATGCGGGGCGTCGAGGAGACGCCGTGCGCCACGGACGACGCCGCGCCTCGCGCGCTGTCGGCCGCGGAGTGCGCCGCCTCCTTGCCCCGGTCGGCGAGGTCGTGCGTGGTCCCGCCGGCGGAGTCCATGGTGTCGTGGGCCGTGCCCATGACCCGGTCCTTGACCCGGCCCATGCCCGACCGCACCTTCTCGGTCTGCCGGTGCAGGGCGTGTCCCGGGTGGACCTTGTCGCCGAGCGTGTCCACGTCGCGGCTCAGCTCCTCGCGCGTGCGCTCGATGTCGGCCCGGATCTCGTCAGGATCGTTGGTGCTCATGAGGTCCTCTCCTCTCGCACGGCGCCGGGCGCCGCGTCGGGGTGCGGGCGCAGGGCGTCAGGGATCTTCTTGACCGACTCGGCCGTCTGCGGCAGGCCCTGCATCTCCTGCAGCTCCTTGCGGCCGCGCAGGGCCAGGACGGCGGCGACGATGCCCCACACCGCCGCGACGATCAGCGCTGACCAGCCGCCGCCCAGCACGGTGCCGAGCGCCGACCACAGGGCGAGCGACAGGAACAGCAAAACCATGTGGCCCGCCACCCCCGCGCCGCCGAACATGCCGGCGCCCTTGCCCGCCCGCTTCGCGGACTGGGCGGCCTCGGCCTTCGCCAGCGCGACCTCCTGGCGCACCAGCGTCGACAGGTCGCGTGTCACCTCGCCGACGAGGTCGCCCAGGCTGGCCGACTCGGCGCGGTGCGCGCCCGTCGTGGGGACCCCGGCCGCCGGGGCGGACGCCGTCGCCGACGTCGCGGCCGCTGACGGCGCGAACGGGTCGCGCGCGGTCGGCTCACGTGCGGTCGACATGGACGTCACCCCCCGTGGCGGCGGGCGGCCAGCCCGGG
>NZ_JABEMG010000121.1 GCF_013004695.1 Promicromonospora citrea | reverse complement strand
AACACCGCTATCGCGATCCTGCGCCACGCCGGCTGGGACAACATCGCCCAAGCCCTACGTCATCACGCCAGAGACATCGACCGGCCCATCCACGCACTCCTACAGTCATGACTTTGCCGGGGCCCTGGTCTTCACCGGGCCGACCACTGCGTTGATGCCCTTGCCACCCTGCGAGACGTTCTGCTCCACGCTGACCGAGGCGTTCTGCGGATCTCGCAGGTCGACGTCGCAGCGACGGAGCGCTCGAGCCTCGCCGATGCGCATGCCGGTCCAGTTGAGCAGATCTGCCAATGCACGCAGGTTCTCGGGCAGCGCATCGGCCAGCGCCCGTACTTCTACAGGGGTCAGAATCACCGGTCGACGCCGCCGCTTGTAACGCCCGGCCCCGACGACTCGGGCTGGCGAGATCCCGATGAGGCCGCTCTCGACCGCTCCCTTGAGCACGCCGGAGAGGAACTTGTAGACCTGGGCGGCTTCGCCGGCCCCGGTGCGGTCCGCGCGCTCGGCCTTCTTCGCTCGGGCTCGCGCTTCGGCCTTCAGCTTGGTGTGCCACACCGTGACGTCCGTGACCGTGATCTCGTCGATGTACTTCTTGCCGATCGTGGGCTCGATGTAGACGCGGAGGTTGCGGGTGTAGTTGCGGTACGTCGATGGCGCGAGCGTCCGCGATTCGATGTACTCCAGTGCCCACTCGGACAGCGTCAAGCGCCCCGCCGCGACACCGCGCGACTTCGGTGGACTCCACTCGTCGCGGTCGATGAGCCGCTTCTCTTCGACGAGCCAGGCTTCTGCGGCGAGCTTGTCCCCGAATGAACGCGGATGGATCTGACCATCCGGCCCGGTGTACCGCGCGCGATAGCCCGAGACCTTCTTGGTCCGCGCGTAGCGGCGAGTCTCGATGTTGCCGAACGCCCGGTGACCTGACTTACCTGCCATGGCGGCCGACCCCCTCACTGAGTGAGGTGGGCGACGACCGCCAGCAACTGTGGGCATTAGGTGGGCATTCGAATGCCCACAGGAGTCCAGACGCGTCTGCTGCTGTCCAGAAGGGGAGGAAGCGTCGACGCAGGTCAGGCTGCGTTTCTGCAGCCAGTGGGCCCGGAGGGATTCGAACCCCCGACATCCACGGTGTAAACGTGGCGCTCTAACCAGCTGAGCTACGAGCCCCGGCAGCGGACCACAATACCTGGCCCGCGCCGCACATCGTCCCTGTTATCGGGGGCCGTCCCGGATCAGATCTCCTCGACCGCGCGGCGGTAGTCCTCCAGGTCCCGGGCCTGCCCCCGGGGGTTGACCACGGACCAGCGGACGATCCCGTCACCGTCGATCAGGAACGACCCGCGCAGGGCGTGCCCGGCGTCCTCGTCGAGCACGCCGTACTGGCGCGCGACCGCACCGTGCGGCCAGAAGTCCGACAGCAGGTCGAACTGGTACCCCTCGGCCGCCTGCCACGCCTTGAGCGTGAACACGGCGTCCGTCGAGATCACGAGGAGCCGCACGCCCGCGGTCTCGAAGTCCTCGATGTTGTCCCGCAGGGCGCACAGCTCGCCCGTGCAGGTGCCCGAGAACGCGAACGGCACGAACACCACGAGCACGGGGGTGCCGCGCAGGTCCGACAGCGTGGTCGGGGTGCCGTGCGTGTCGGGCAGCGTGAAGTCGGGTGCCGGGTCGCCCGGCGCCGGCGACGACGTCACTTGCCGCGTCCGCGGTAGCCCAGCCGGGTCGCCGACCAGTCCGGCGCGATCGCGAAGGTGCTGGTGGTCTGCAGGCCCGCCGTGGTGGCGGCCTCCTGGATGTCGCTGTGGCCGACCTCGCCGGAACGACCGGGCTTCGGCGTGAGGACCCAGATGAGCCCGCCGTCGTCCAGGACGGTCAGCACGTCCACCAGCGCGTCGGTGAGGTCGCCGTCGCCCTCCCGCCACCAGAGGATGACGCCGTCGGTCACGTCACCGTAGTCCTCGTCCTCCAGCTCGGCACCGATGATGCCCTCGATGTCGGCTCGCAGGGTCTCGTCGACGTCGTCGCCCCAGCCGAACTCCTGCACCACCTGGCCGGCCTTGAAACCGAGGCGGCCCGCGCCCTGGGTGTCCGTGCTCACTTGGTTGATCGTCCCTCTCTCTGTCGGCCCGGTGCCCCGGGCCTTCGTCGTCCTGTCGGCCCGTCGTCGGGCGCTTCGTCGCCAAAGGTAGTGCACGCACCCCCACCATGCCTCGCAACCACGGCGCGTGGTGCCCTTTTGATGATTTGATGAGGCATCGGCAACGGCTCGGTCATGGGGTCGATGTGAACCGAGTCTCAACATTGCGATACCGCGTATCAATCCGTGCTCGGATCCCTCCCGACGTAACGCAGATCACGCAGTCTTGACCGCCCTATGGTGTGAGCGCACGCTGAGAGAGGACACAATGGCTCTGACCACCTGTGCGTGGGCGTGCACAGCCGCAACCCCAGCTGCGGCGTCGCTCTCGCCGACGCCACGGGTTCTGACGAGGCGGCAGGGAGCGCGAACCGCGACCCTCCGCGCGACACCGAGAGAGGTTGCTGGTGGCTTCGTTTGACGAGACCGGACCGCTGATCAACGGTCTGCTCAGCGCCGTACCCGACATCGACCCGGCGGAGACCGAGGAGTGGGTCGAGTCCTTCGACGGGCTGATCGACGAGAAGGGCGGACCCCGCGCCCGGTACGTCATGCTCAACCTGTTGCGGCGGGCGCGTGAGCGCAATGTGAGCATCCCCGCGTCGATGGCGACGCCCTACGTGAACACCATCGGTGTGCACGAGGAGCCCTACTTCCCCGGCGACGAGGCCATGGAGCGCCGCTACCGCTCGTGGATCCGCTGGAACGCCGCGGTGATGGTGACCCGCGCGCAGCGGGAGGGGCTGGCCGTCGGCGGGCACATCTCGTCCTACGCGTCCGTCGCCACGCTCTACGAGGTGGGCCTGAACCACTTCTTCCGCGGCAAGGACCACCCGGGCGGCGGTGACCAGATCTACTTCCAGGGCCACGCCTCCCCCGGCGTGTACGCCCGCGGGTACCTCGAGGGCCGCCTCACGGCGGACCAGCTCGACGGGTTCCGCCAGGAGAAGTCGCACCCGGGCGGCGGCCTGCCGTCGTACCCGCACCCGCGCCTCATGCAGGACTTCTGGGAGTTCCCGACCGTCAGCATGGGTCTCGGCCCGGCGTCGGCCGTCTACCAGGCCTGGACGAACAAGTACCTGCACAACCGCGGGATCAAGGACACCAGCCAGCAGGACGTCTGGGCGTTCCTCGGCGACGGCGAGATGGACGAGCCGGAGAGCCGCGGCATGCTGCAGCTCGCGGCGCAGCAGCAGCTCGACAACCTGACGTTCGTCGTGAACTGCAACCTGCAGCGTCTCGACGGCCCGGTCCGCGGCAACGGCAAGATCATCCAGGAGCTGGAGGCCCAGTTCAAGGGCGCCGGCTGGAACGTCATCAAGGTCGTCTGGGGCCGCGAGTGGGACGCCCTGCTCAACGCGGACAAGGACCGCGCCCTGGTCAACCTGATGAACATCACGCCGGACGGCGACTACCAGACGTACCGCGCCGAGTCGGGTGCCTTCATCCGCGAGCACTTCTTCGGCCGCGACCCGCGCACCAAGGCCCTCGTCGAGAACATGACCGACGAGGACATCTGGAACATGAAGCGCGGCGGCCACGACTACCGCAAGCTCTACGCGGCCTACTCGGCCGCGCGGGCGCACACCGGCCAGCCGACCGTCATCCTCGCGCACACCGTGAAGGGCTACGGCCTGGGCTCCGGCTTCGCGGGCCGCAACGCGACGCACCAGATGAAGAAGCTCAAGGGCGAGGACCTCAAGACCCTGCGCGACTCGCTGCACATCCCGATCTCCGACGAGGAGCTCGAGAAGGACCCGTACCTGCCGCCGTACTACCACCCGGGCCCCGACGCGCCGGAGATCCAGTACATGCTGGAGCGCCGCCGCCAGCTCGGCGGGTTCGTGCCCGAGCGCCGCACGAAGGCGCGCAGCACGCTGACCCTGCCCGGCGACAAGTCCTACGAGCTGCTCAAGAAGGGCTCCGGCACGCAGCAGGTCGCCTCGACCATGGCGTTCGTGCGCCTGCTCAAGGACCTGTTCAAGGCCAAGGACTTCGGCCACCGCATCGTACCGATCATCCCGGACGAGGCCCGCACCTTCGGCCTCGACTCGATCTTCCCGAGCGCCAAGATCTTCAACACGCTCGGGCAGAACTACCTCGCCGTGGACCGCGAGCTCATGCTGAGCTACAAGGAGTCCGAGTCCGGCCAGATCATGCACACCGGCATCAACGAGGCCGGTTCCGCCGCCGCGTTCCAGGCGGTGGGCACGGCGTACGCGACGCACGGCGAGCCGATGATCCCGGTCTACATCTTCTACTCGATGTTCGGGTTCCAGCGCACCGGCGACCAGTTCTGGGCCGCGGGCGACCAGCTCACGCGCGGCTTCATCATCGGGGCCACCGCGGGCCGCACGACGCTGACGGGCGAGGGCCTGCAGCACGCCGACGGGCACTCGCCGCTCATCGCGGGGACGAACACCGCCGTCGTGCAGTACGACCCCGCCTACGGCTACGAGATCCGGCACATCGTGCGCGACGGCATCGAGCGCATGTACGGCGACGGCTCCGACGGTCGCGACCAGAACGTCATGTACTACCTCACGGTGTACAACGAGCCGATGGTCCAGCCGGCCGAGCCGGAGGACGTCGACGTCGAGGGCATCAAGCGCGGTATCCACCGCATCGCGGTGTCCGACACGGACGGCCCCAAGGCCCAGCTCCTCGCCTCCGGCGTGGGCGTGCCGTGGGCGCTCGAGGCGCAGCAGCTCCTCAAGGAGGACTGGGGCGTCTCGGCCGACGTCTGGTCGGTGACGAGCTGGAACGAGCTGCGCCGCGACGCGCTGGCCGCCGAGCACGACGCGCTCGTCGACCCGACCGCGCCCGTGCGCACGCCGTACGTCACGGAGAAGCTGTCCGGCGCCCAGGGCCCGTTCGTCGCCACGAGCGACTACGACCACCTGGTGCCCGACCAGATCCGCGCGTGGGTGCCCGGCGACTACGCCGTGCTCGGCGCCGACGGGTTCGGCTTCTCCGACACGCGTGCGGCAGCCCGCAGGCACTTCCTCATCGACGGCCCGTCGATGGTGGTCAAGACCCTGCAGGTGCTCGCGCGCCGTGGCGAGGTCCCGGCCGACGTCGTGGCCAAGGCCGTGGAGAAGTACCGCCTCCTGGACGTCACCGCCGGCACGTCCGGCGTCGCGGGCGGCGACAGCTGAGGTAGTCACTCGGCGAGGTAGTCATGCAGCGAGGTAGTCACCCAGCACATTGGGTGACTACCTCGCTGCATGACTACCTCGCCAGACGACTACCTCGCCAGACGACTACCTCGGCGTTGCGGGGCCCGCCTCCGCGATGCGCTTCGCCAGATCCTCACGGAGGCTGGCCGTGGCGCGGGCGTCCGGGTGGGTCTCCAGGGCCCGCAGGTGCTGCTTCGCCTCGTGCACCCGGTCGGCCTCCAGGGCGGCGAGCACGAGCTGCCTGCCCACCTCCGGCGGGTGCTCCTTCACACGCCAGTGCCCCACGCCGAGGCCGAGCGCCTCGACCGGCATGCCGGCCTCCCGCAGGATCGCGAGCCCCTCGACCAGGGCGTTGCCGTCCGGGTCGCGCTCCGCGGCCGTCGTGAACCGGCGGACGGCGCCCTCCGGGTCGTCGGACAGCGACAACCGGCCGAGCTCGATGAGCGGGTACCAGCCCCGCGGGTGCCCGGCGAGCTCCTCCGCCAGCGCCCACACCGCGAGGTCCGCCTCGCGCTGCCGGGACTCGGGGATCTCGTCGGAGTCCCGCAGCGGGTCCTCCAGCGTCGGGTCCTCCGCGGCCCGGCGGCGGACGATCTCCGCCAGGGCGCTGAACGCCTCCTCGTTGTTGGGATCGTCGGTCAGCTGGGCGCGGAGCGCGTCCTCGTGCCCCGTGTCCCCGCGTCGCGGCGCCGAGGGCGACGGACGGCGCGTGCCGACCGTTGACGCGGACAGGGGCCGACGGATGAGGCGGCGGAGCCGTTGCATCAGGGCCATACCTCGACCCTACAGTTTTCCACCCCTGCCCACTGGGCCGACGCTGTCGAGAAAGTCCGTTTGTGGACTCTCCACAACGAGGGCTCGTATGCTGCGCGAGTGCCAGCTACACGACGGGCCGCGCCCACCGACTCCCCCACGACCGACGAGGGGGCCGCTCCGGCCGTCGCCCCGGACCCGAGCCCCGGCACCGACCCCGCAGGCTTCCCCATGAACCTGCAGCGGGTGCGCGAGGCCAGCGGCCTGCTCACCGCCGCGGCCATGCGCCGGCTCGACGAGGACCTCACCTGGTACCGCGAGCTGCCCGCCGAGGACCGCTCGTACGTCGGCCTCGTCGCCCAGGCCGGCATCAACGCCTTCACGTCCTGGTTCACCGACCCCGAGCGCCCGCCGCACGGTGTCAGCGAGATCTTCGCGGCGGCGCCCACCGAGCTCACGCGGTCCATCTCGCTCCAGCACACGCTGCAGCTCGTGCGCGTCGTCGTCGACGTCGTCGAGACGCACTCCGACCGCATCGCCGCGCCGGGCGGCGAGCGGGACCTGCGCGAGGCCGTGCTGCGGTACTCGCGCGAGGTCGCCTTCTCGGCCGCGGAGGTCTACGCCCGCGCCGCCGAGTGGCGCGGCGCGTGGGACGCCCGGCTCGAGGCGCTCGTCGTCGACGCCCTCGTGCGCGGCGACGGCGACGACTCGCTCCGCTCGCGCATCTCGGCGCTCGGCTGGAGCGGCCGCGGCAACGCGCTCGTGGTCGTCGGCCTGGCCACGCCGGAGCTCGACGAGATCCGCACCGCCGAGATCCGCCGCGTCGCCCGGCGCGCCGCGGGTGACGCCCTCGTCGGCATCCACGGCGACCGGCTCGTGCTCGTTCTCGGCGGCGAGGGCGACCTCGTCGCGGCCGCGACGTCGCTCATGAGCCGGTTCGGCACCGGCCCCGTCGTGATCGGCACCCAGGTGCCCAGCCTCACCGACGCCCCCCGGTCGGCCCGGTCGGCGCTGGCCGGGCTCACCGCCGCACCGGCCTGGCCCCAGGCCCCGCGTCCGGTCATGGCCGACGACCTGCTGCCCGAGCGCGTGCTGACCGGCGACTACACGGCGCGTGCCACCCTCATCGCCCAGGCGTTCACGCCGCTCCAGGACGCCGGGGGCGCGGTGCTGGAGACGCTCTCGGCGTACCTCGGCACCGGCCGGTCGCTCGAGGCCGCCGCCCGCCATCTGTACGTTCACCCCAACACGGTGCGCTACCGGCTGCGGAAGGTCTCCGAGATCACGGGGTGGGACCCGCTCGACGCGCGCGAGTCGTTCGTGCTGCAGGTGGCGCTCGCGCTCGGCCAGCTCGGCCGCGGCTGACGCACCGCCCTAACCCGTGAACCGGGCACCCGCCTTGTAGGTTCCGCACAAGGCCCCCCGACCAGGTTGGTACGGGTCGCGAGGTCGCAACGGCAGCCGGTGTTGGCAGAGTGGACGCGTGCTCGCCGTCGTCTGCCCTGGACAGGGCTCACAGACCCCCGGGATGCTCAGCGACTGGCTCGAGCTGCCCGGTACCGAACAACGTCTCGCCGCGGCGTCCGAGGCCGCGGGCCTCGACCTCGTGGCCCACGGCACCGCGTCGGACGCGGACACGATCCGTGACACCGCCGTCGCCCAGCCGCTCATCGTGGCCACCTCCCTGCTCGCGCTGCGGGCCGTCCTGGACGGGCGCGAGGCCGCCGACGTCGTCGATGTCACCGCGGGCCACTCCGTCGGCGAGCTCTCGGCCGCCGCGGTGGCAGGCGCCCTGACGGACGACGGCGCGGCCGGCCTGGTCGCGCGCCGCGCCCGGGCGATGGCCACGGCGGCCGCCGCCGCGCCGTCCGGCATGAGCGCCGTCGTGGGCGGCGACCCGGACGAGGTGCTCGCCGCGATCGAGGCCGCGGGCCTGTGGCCCGCCAACGTGAACGGCGCGGGCCAGACGGTCGCCGCGGGCGCGCTGGAGAACCTCGCCACGCTCGCGGAGAACCCGCCCACCCGGGCCCGGGTGATCCCGCTGCAGGTCGCCGGCGCCTTCCACACCCCGTTCATGGACGCGGCGCGCGCGGAGTTCGAGCCCGTCGCCCTCGGCTGGGACGCCGCCGACCCGACGCTGCCGTTCCTCGCCGACCTCGACGGCACCGCCTACACGGGCGGCGCCCACGGCCACGGCACGGGCGCCGACGTGCTGCGCAACCTCGCGGTCCAGGTGACGGCCCCGGTGCGCTGGGACCTCATCATGGCGAACCTCGCGGAGCGCGGCGTCACGGGGCTGCTCGAGCTCGCCCCCGGCGGCGTGCTCACCGGCCTGGCCAAGCGCGGCCTCAAGGGCGTCGAGACCGTCGCCGTGAAGTCGCCCGCCGACCTGGACGCGGCGCGTGCGCTCGTCGCCGCCCACAGCACGGCGGGGGCCGCCTGATGGCCACGCTGCAGCAGGCACAGACCACCCAGTTCTCGCGCATCCTCGCGATCGGCGCGGAGCGTGGCGAGCTCGTCGTCACGAACGACGACATCGCGGGCCCGATCGACTCGTCCGACGAGTGGATCCGCCAGCGCACGGGCATCATCACCCGCCGGCGCGCCGGCGCCGACAAGGACGTGCTCGACCTGGCCGAGGCCGCCTCGCGCAAGGCGCTCGACGCCGCGGGCCTGACGGGCGCGGACATCGACGCCGTGATCATCTCGACGATCACCCACATGCACATGACGCCGTCGGCCGCCGCGATCCTGGCCGACCGCCTCGGCGCGACGCCCGCCGCCGCGTACGACGTGTCGGCCGCCTGCGCGGGCTACGCCTACGGCATCGGCCAGGCGGACGCGCTGGTGCGCGCGGGCCTCGCCCGCCACGTGCTCGTGATCGGCGCGGAGAAGCTCAGCGAGATCATCGACCCCACCGACCGCTCCATCTCGTTCCTCCTGGGCGACGGCGCGGGCGCCGCGATCGTCGGCCCGTCGGACACCCCGGGCATCGGCCCGACCGTGTGGGGGTCGGACGGCTCCAAGGCGACGGCGATCCGGCAGACGCACTCGTGGACCGAGCTGCGCGAGGACCCCTCGCTCGGCTGGCCCACGCTGCGCCAGGACGGGCCGACGGTGTTCAAGTGGGCGAGCTTCCAGATGGCGCCGGTCGCGGAGAAGGCGCTGGCCGAGGCGGGCGTCACCGCCGAGGACATCCAGGTCTTCATCCCGCACCAGGCCAACATGCGGATCATCGACCAGATGAAGAAGCAGCTGGGCCTGCCGGAGTCCGTCGTGATCGCCCGCGACATCGCGGAGACCGGCAACACGTCGGCGGCCTCCATCCCGCTGGCCGCCGAGCGGCTCCTGGCGGAGGGACAGGCGAGGTCGGGCGACCTCGCCCTCCAGATCGGGTTCGGCGCGGGCCTGGTCTACGCCGCACAGGTCGTGGTGCTGCCGTAGCCTGCGCGGCGGGCCGCAGGCCCGTTGTGCATCTCACCCGCGGGATGCGCCAAGATCTGACCAGCAAGACTCCGGTGCCCGACGGCGCCGGTGACCGTTACGAAAGATAAGGAAGTCCCATGGCCAACACGGACCAGGAGATCCTCACGGGCCTCGCCGAGATCGTCGCCGAGGAGACGGGCCTCGACACGGCCGACGTCGTGCCCGAGAAGTCCTTCACCGACGACCTCGACATCGACTCCCTGTCGATGATGACGATCGTGACGCACGCCGAGGACAAGTTCGGGGTCCGCATCCCGGACGAGGAGGTCAAGAACCTCGCCACGGTCGGCGACGCGGTGAACTTCATCAAGAGCGCCCAGGCCTGATCCGCTCCCGGCGGCGGCCGCGGGCCCCACCACGGCACGCGCCGCCGCCGGGCACCCGCCCCACCCCTTGTCCCACCACCCCTCCGGGAGCAGCATCATGACCTCCGCACGCGAAGTCGTCGTCACCGGCCTCGGCGCCACCACTCCGCTCGGCGGGGACGTGACGTCCACGTGGGAGGCCGCCCTCGCCGGTGTCTCGGGAGCCCACACGCTCGACAACGACTGGGCCGAGACCTACGGCATCCCCGTCACGTTCGCCGCGACCATCAAGGTGGACCCGGCCGAGGTGCTGTCCCGGCCCGAGACCAAGCGCATGGACCCCTCCGCGCAGTACGCGATCGTCGCGACGCGCGAGGCCTGGGCCGACGCCGGCAGCCCCGAGGTCCCGGGCGAGCGGCTCGGCGCCGTGGTGTCCTCGGGCATCGGCGGCATCCAGACGATCCTGGACAGCTGGGACACCATGCGCGAGCGCGGCGCGCGCCGCATGCTGCCCATGACCGTCCCCATGCTCATGCCGAACTCGCCGAGCGCCTACGTGTCGCTCGAGCTCGGTGCCCGCGCGGGCACGCACGCGCTGGTGTCGGCCTGTGCGTCCGGCGCCGAGGCCGTCGGTTACGCCGTCGACATGATCCGCTCGGGCCGCGCCGACGTCGTCGTCGCCGGCGGCACCGAGGCCGCGATCCACCCGATGCCGCTGGGCGGGTTCGCGGCGTCGCGCACGCTGTCGCTGCGCAACGACGACCCCGAGCGCGCCTCGCGTCCGTACGACGTCGACCGCGACGGGTTCGTGCTCGGCGAGGGCGCCGCCGTCCTGGTGCTGGAGAGCGCCGAGCACGCGGCCGCCCGCGGGGCACGCGTCTACGCGAAGATCGGCGGCGTCGGCCTGTCGTCGGACGCGTACCACATCACCTCGCCCGACCCCGAGGGCACCGGCCAGGTCGCCGCGATGCGCTTCGCGGTCGAGGACGCCGGCGTGACGACGGCGGACGTCGTGCACGTCAACGCGCACGCGACGTCGACCAAGGTGGGCGACCTCACCGAGACGGCCTCGATCCGCCGGCTCTTCGGCGCCGACGCCGACCACGTGCAGCTCTCGGCCACCAAGTCGATGACCGGCCACCTGCTGGGCGGTGCCGGTGCCATCGAGTCCGTGTTCGCGGTCAAGGCCGTGGCCGAGCGCCTGGCCCCGCCGACGATCAACGTGGAGAACCCGGACCCGGAGCTCCAGGTGCCGCTGGTGCGCGACGAGCCGGCCAAGCTGCCGGGCGGCGACATCGCCGCGATCAACAACTCGTTCGGGTTCGGCGGCCACAACGTGGCGCTGCTGATCCAGAACGCCTGACCCCACCCGCTCGACGCGAAGGGGCGCCCTCGGGCGCCCCTTCGTGCTGACATGGGAGAATATGACCATGGCGATGCGTGAGATCCGAGTGGTGCCCGACCCCGTGCTGCGAACCCCGTGCGACCCGGTCGCGACGATCGACGACGGCGTGCGCAGCCTGATCGAGGACCTGCTCGAGACGGTCGACGACGAGGGGCGGGCGGGGCTGGCCGCCAACCAGATCGGCGTCTCGCTGCGGGCGTTCTCGTGGAACATCGAGGGCGACATCGGCTACGTGATCAACCCGCGCGTCGTGGAGCTCGGCGAGGAGCAGCAGGACGGCGGCGAGGGCTGCCTGTCGGTGCCGGGTCTCTGGTACCCGACCGTGCGCTCCGACTACGCGCGCGTCGAGGGCATCGACCTGGACGGCAGGCCCGTGACCGTGGAGGGCACGGGGCTCATGGCCCGCTGCCTGCAGCACGAGTGCGACCACCTCGACGGCATGGTCTACCTGGACCGGCTGCAGAAGGAGACGCGCAGGGCCGCGATGCGGGAGCTGCGCGCGCGCCTGTAGATCCCGCGTCGAGATCCTGCGGCAGATTCGCGGAACCACTGGTGGCGGTATGCCCTTTTAGGGAAGAATGTGCCGTACGAACTCGTCGTACGAAGTGATTCTTTCGGCAACTTGCGCACCGGTTCGCCTCGCATGTCGCCGTCGGATCGGGCAGGATGTGGTCCCAAGCACTGCTGTGCCGCCGGCCACAGCGTCACCGCCCTGGTGAGGACGTAGGGGAAGACGTACCTCGATCCAGGGAGGAAGACATGGCCGGTGTCATCACGCGGGGTGTGCTTTTCGTGCACTCCGCACCGCGTGCCCTGTGCCCCCACATCGAGTGGGCCGCAGGGAACGTCCTTGGCGTGCGCGTTTCCATGGACTGGACCGCGCAGCCCGCCGGGCGTGGCCTGTACCGCGCCGAGTACTCGTGGCAGGGACCGCAGGGTACGGGCGCCAAGCTGGCGTCCGCCCTGCGCGGGTGGTCGCACCTGCGCTACGAGGTCACCGAGGACGCGAGCAACGGCGCCGACGGCGCGCGCTGGTCGCACACGCCCGACCTCGGCATCTTCCACGCCATGACCGACGTGCACGGCAACGTCGTGGTGCCGGAGGACCGCGTCCGGGCGGCGCTCGAGCTCGCCGACCCCCGCGCGATGCGCGAGGCCCTCGACCTCGCCCTCGGCGCGGCCTGGGACGACGAGCTCGAGCCCTTCCGCTACGCCGGCCTCGGCGCGCCGGTCCGCTGGCTCCACCAGGTCGGGTGAGCCGGGTGGCGGGCGGCCGCCCCTCCTCGTGAGGTCTCACGGAGGAAGACGCAGTCGCCCGCCACCACGAACAGCGAGAAGAACGGCAGCCCCATGACGACGGCGATCGCCGCGTGCAGGGCGAGCACCCCGCACAGCCCGGCGACCCGCAGGCGCCGGTGCAGCATGAGCAGCGGGAAGACGAGCTGCACCGCGAGCGTCCCCCACGTCGCGACGGCCACGAGCCACCCCTGCCCGACGACGAGGTCGGCCAGCGGCGGCCAGGGCCGGAACTGGGGCAGCAGCAGCGGGTAGGCCACGGCGGTGCCGTCCCGCCAGGACTCCCCCGCGAGCTTGAACAGCGCCGAGAGCACGTACACGAGGCAGACCTGCGCGCCGATCGCCAGGACGGCGGCGTTGTGCAGGAGGGCCGCTCCGCTCCCCGGACGGACCGTGGTCCGTCTGCGGGCCCGTCTGCGTGAGTCGAGCGACCACCGCGCCGAGCTGTCGGCGAAGCACAGGTACACCAGCAGGATCCGGGCCAGGTTCAGCCCCTGGTCGGCGACCAGCGGGTTCCACGACGTGAGCCCGGCCCAGCCGACGAGCAGCAGCGGCACGGTCCACCGCGCGTGCCAGCCGACGGCGACCAGGGCCGCGACCACGATCAGCGTCGCGCACCCCGCCGTGAGCACCGGGCCGCTCGTGAGCGCGAACCCGCCGACCGGCTCCGCCCAGCGCGCCCCCGCGCCCCACAGCGCGTGCCGGCCGGGAAAGTTCACGGCGACGTACGCGCCGGTGCCCGCGCCGAGCAGGATGCGCGTCAGGGCGACGCCCCGGGTCGCGTGCGGGGTGTCGGTCATCCAGCGGACGGCGGCGTCGAGCGCGGCGACAGGCCGGCGAGCGGTCACGGGTCTCCGTCCCGTCCCGCGCGGGCCGCGCCGCCGCCTGCGAGCCCCAGGAGCCGCCTCCAGGCACTCGCGAACGCGTCGTCGTCCTGGCCGGGCAGGCGATCGCTCATCCCCCTACCGCGCACGACGAGCTGCCGCACCAGCAGACCGTACAGAACCAAGAACGTCGGACCGACAGCCCGAAGGATCCTATGCCAACTGCAGCCACGTCCCGAGGAG
>NZ_JABEMG010000120.1 GCF_013004695.1 Promicromonospora citrea | reverse complement strand
ACGCCCGCCCCCGAGCGCGCCACGGCGACGGCCGCGAGCACGTCCGACCGGGTCACGACGCCGCCCGCGCCCGTCGGCCGGACGGACCGCAGGTCCAGCCCGGCCTCCCGCGCGAGCCGGCGCACGATCGGCGAGATCACCTTGACCGGCCGGTCGTCGGCGGGCGGCCCCGGACGGCGGGGCCTGCGGCGGCGTCCCGAGCCGGACGTGCTCGTCGTGCCGTAGCCGACCAGGACGTTCCCCGACCCGGCCCGCTCCTCCTCGCGGTACGTCTCGGCCTCGCGCCGCGCGGCGGGCTCGCCGTCCGCACCGCCCGTGGCGTCGGGGCCGACGCCCGCTGTGCCGGCCGCTGGGCCCGCCGGTGTGCCGTCGGCCGCGCCTCCCTCCGTGACGATCGTGATGAGCGGCCTGCCGACCTCGATCGTCTCGCCCTCGGCGGCATGCAGCTCGCCCACCCGCCCGGCGTACGGGCTGGGCACCTCGACGACCGACTTGGCGGTCTCGACCTCGGCGACCGCCTGGTCCACCCCCACGACGTCGCCCTCCGCGACGAGCCACTGCACCACCGACGCCTCGGTCAGCCCCTCGCCGAGGTCGGGCAGCAGGAACGTCTGGCCGGTGAGCGTGCTCATGCGTCCTCCCACTGCAGGTCGTCCACGGCGTCGAGGACCCGGTCGACCGAGGGCAGGTAGAGGTGCTCCAGCTTCGGCGGCGGGTAGGGGATGTCGAGCCCCGTCACGCGCCGCACGGGCGCGGCGAGCGAGTGGAAGCAGCGCTCGCCCACGCGCGCCGCCACCTCGGCCGCGAACCCGGCGAACCCGCTCGCCTCGGCGACGACGACGGCGCGCCCGGTCGACTCGACGGCGGCGCACACCGCGGCGTCGTCGTACGGGACGAGCGAGCGCAGGTCGACCACCTGCAGGCTGCGCCCGTCGCGCGCCGCGACCTCGGCGGCCTCGAGCGCCACCGGGACCGACGGGCCGTAGGCGATGAGGGTCGCGTCGGTGCCCTCGCGGCGCACGACGGCGCTGCCGATGCCCGGCCCGCGGGTGTCCCCGGGGGTGACCTCGCCCGTCGACCAGTAGAGCTTCTTCGGCTCGAGGAAGATCACGGGGTCGGGCGAGGCGATGGCCTCGCGCAGCAGCGCGTAGGCGTCCGCGGGGGTCGACGGCGCGACCACGTGCAGGCCGGGGGTGTGCGCGTAGTAGGACTCCGACGAGTCGCTGTGGTGCTCGACGCCGCCGATGCCCCCCGCGTACGGGACGCGCACCACGATCGGCAGCTCGACGCGACCTCGGGTCCGGTTCCGCATCTTGGCGACGTGGCTGACGACCTGCTCGAAGGCCGGGTAGGCGAAGGCGTCGAACTGCATCTCGACGACGGGCCGCATGCCGTTCATCGCGAGGCCCACGGCGAACCCCATGATGCCGGCCTCCGCGAGCGGCGTGTCGACGCACCGGTCCGCGCCGAACTCGGCGGTGAGCCCGTCGGTGACGCGGAAGACGCCGCCGAGCGCCCCGACGTCCTCCCCGAGCACAAGGACGGACGGGTCCTCGGCGAGGGCGTCGCGCAGCGCACGGTTGATCGCCTGGGCGGTGGAGAGCGTCTCGGTGGCGGCCGCCGCCGGGGCCTGCGTGGCCGGGCGGGTGATCGTGCTGGTCATCGGAGCGCCTCCTGCCTCGTGTCGGTGGTCACGTTCGCGCCGCTCGCCGCCTCGTCGCGCGCCAGCTCGTCCCGCACGAGCGCGCGCTGCTCCTCGAGCTGCGGGGTGGGCCGGGAGTACACGTGCCGGAACAGGTCCTCCGGGTCGGGCTCGACGTCGCGGTTGATGCCCTCGCGCGTGTGCCGCGCGAGCTCCTCCGCCTCCGCGGCCACGGCGGCGGCGCGCTCGTCGTCGAGCACGCCCTCGGCCCGCAGGTAGGCCTCGAGCCGCGTCAGCGGGTCCCGGCCGACCCAGGCGGCGACCTCCTCGTCGCTGCGGTAGCGGGTCGCGTCGTCGGCGTTGGTGTGGGCCTGCATGCGGTAGGTGTGCGCCTCCACGAGCTGCGGACCCTCGCCCGCGCGCGCCCGGGCGACCGCACCACCGAGCACGGTCAGGAGGGCCGCGAGGTCGTTGCCGTCCACCTGCTCGCCCGGCACGCCGTACCCGACGCCCTTGTGCGCCAGCGACGGCGCCGCCGTCTGCCGGGACAGCGGGACCGAGATGGCGTACCGGTTGTTCTGCACGAGGAACACCACGGGCGAGGAGAACACCGCCGCGAAGTTGAGCGCCTCGTGGAAGTCGCCCTCGCTGGTG
This sequence comes from Promicromonospora citrea, assembly GCF_013004695.1. Classification (GTDB taxonomy): domain Bacteria; phylum Actinomycetota; class Actinomycetes; order Actinomycetales; family Cellulomonadaceae; genus Promicromonospora; species Promicromonospora citrea. The sequence goes on along the minus strand of NZ_JABEMG010000120.1, from coordinate 11,698 downwards.
GCGCCGTCGCCGCACAGCGCGAGCACCACCGTCGGCTCGCCGCGCAGGCGCGCCGCGTGCGCGACACCGACGGCGTGCGGGAGCTGGGTGGCCAGCGGCGTCGCCAGCGGTGCGACGTGCCGCTCGTAGGGGTCGTAGCCCGAGTGCCAGTCCCCCTTGAGGAGCACCAGGGCCTCGACCGGGTCGACGCCGCGGGCGGCGACCGCCGCGGTGTCCCGGTAGGTGGGGAAGAGCCAGTCGCCGTCCGCGAGCACCTGTGCCGCGGCGACCTGGCATGCCTCCTGCCCGAAGGAGGAGGGGTAGACGGCCAGCCGGCCCTGCCGCACCAGCGCGGAGGCCTGCTCGTTGTACCTGCGGGCCGCGACGATGCTCGCGTACCCGCGCAGGAGGTCCTCCGGCGGGGGCAGCGTCCCGGTGCCGGCCGTCGTGGGCCGACCGTCGGGGCCGAGCAGCATGACCGGCTCCGTCGACGGCATCATGCGATCTGCGTCACTCGTCATGGATATATACTGGTCAAGGCACTATCCGGATTCTACAAACCGTGCGGATCCGAGAGAATGTCCAGCACGAGCAGGGTTGTGCGATCCAGACGTCCAGAACAGAGAGGGCGTGGGGCGTGACGACGAGACAAGTGGCCCCGGGCCTGGACGACGTCGACCAGCGCATCGTGGCCGAGCTGCGCGAGGACGGCCGCATGTCGATGCGCGCCCTGGCGGAGAAGCTGCACATCTCGCGCGCCAACGCGTACGCGCGCGTGCAGCGGCTGGAGCAGTCCGGCGTGATCCGTGGCTACCGCGCGGAGATCGACCCCGTGCTGTGCGGGCTCGGCACCTCGGCGTACGTGACGGTCCGGCTCCGGCAGGCCCAGTGGCGCTCGGTGCGCGAGGGGCTGCGGTCGCTGCGGGGCATCGAGCACATCGGCCTGGTCGGCGGCGAGTTCGACCTCGTCCTGCTCGTGCGCGCCCGCGACAACGCCGACCTGCGGCACCTCATCCTCGACCAGATCCAGGGCATGGAGGGCATCCTCAACACGCACACGCTGCTGGTGTTCGAGGAGCCCGCGCCGGCCGGCGCGACGCCGCCGGCGGGCTGACGGCCGCTGGCGGACCCGTCAGTCCTGCGCCGCGCCGCCCGCGGCCTCGGGGCGGACGACGGCGTCGCCCACCAGCTCGGCGAGCTGCCGCTCGAGCTCCGCGAGCCGCTCCGGGCCGATGCGACCCGCCCACTCGTCCCGGCGCGCGTCGAACAGCGCCTCCCCCTGGTGCATGACCTCCCAGCCCAGCGGGGTGACCTCGACGCGCTTGCGGCGCGCGTCGTCCGGGTCGGCGCCGCGTCGCACGTAGCCGCGCTCCAGCAGCACCGCGATCGTCTTCGCGGCCGCCTGCTTCGACACCTCGAGGCGGCGCCCGAGCTCGGAGGCGGTGTCAGCGCCCGAGGCGATCGCGCGCATCGCGAAGTCGTGCACCGGGCGGACGTCGGCGTGCCCGCGCGCGGCGAGCTCGGCCGTGACCGACTCGACGAGCGACCGGTACCCGCCGAGCAGCAGCAGCGCGAGGTCGGCACCGGAACGGGTCATGGGCCCAGGATACGGGGCGTTGCATTTCGACAACCGGGTTGACTATGCTGGATCGACAACCCGATTGACCTTTCGTCGAGGAGACTCCCGTGACCGCACCCACCGCCCCCGCCCTCACCCACCACGTCGCCCACGTCGGCGGGGCCGACCTGCACCACGTCCGCGCCGGCGACGCGGGATCGCCCGTGCTGCTCGTGCACGGCTTCCCCGAGACCTGGTGGGCGTTCCACCGGCTCGTCCCGCACCTCGCCCGGGCGCACCGTGTCGTCGCGGTCGACCTGCGCGGGTTCGGCGACTCGAGCCCGGCCGGGGGCGACCACAGCAGCGCCGTCGCGGCCTCGGACCTGCACGGCCTGATCGAGCACCTCGGGCTGGGCCCGGTGCACCTCGTCGCGCAGGACGTCGCGGGCGGCACCGCGCTGCGCCTCGTCACCGGCCACCCCGAGGACGTGCTGAGCCTCACCGCCGTCGAGATGGGCCTGGCCGGCTTCGGCCTCGAGGCCCTCGCCGACGTCACGCGCGGCGGGTCCTGGCACATCGGCGCCCTCGCCGCACCCGGCGTCCCCGACCTGCTGCTCGCCGGGCGTGAGCGCGCCTACCTCGAGGCCACGTTCCGGCAGCTCACGGCGCGCCCCGACGCCGTCACCGACGACGACCTCGCCGAGCTCACCCGCACCTACTCCCGGCCGGGCGCCTGGCGGGGCGCCGCCGGGCTGTACCGGTCGCTGCTCACCGAGGGCGAGGAGCTGCGGGCCCTCGTCGCGGAGCACCCCGTGCCCGTCCCGGTGCTCGCCGTCGGTGCGGGCGGCGGGTCGTTCACCGCCGACACGCTCGCGCAGGTCGCCGCGGGACCGGTCCGGACCGCGCAGCTCGACGGCGTCGGCCACCACGCCGCCCTGGAGGCCCCCGCCGAGCTCGCGGCGGCGCTCCTGCCGTTCCTCGCGGAGGCCGACGGCGCCTCGGCCGACGGCGCGGCGCGGGCCGCCGTCTGAGCACGGCCGCCGGGCCCCGCTCGTCTTCGAAACCGACGTCGCTCGGCTTTCAGGGCCGGCAAAGCCGAGTGACGTCGGCCTCGAAGCCAACTCCCGCGGGCAGCCGGCACGGGGCGGGCCCGACGGGCCGACGCCGGCGCCTCGGCTCGAGATCGGCAGGTCCGCGCGCCGCCGGCTACCGCGTCGCGTCCAGCGACCTCGCCAGGTCCGCGAGCGAGCGGCCCGCGACCGCGGGGACCGTCACGCCCTGCAGGACGTCGACGTCGCCCACCTCGGGAGCGCTGCCCGCCGCGCCGCAGAGCGCGCCGACGAGCGCGGGCAGGCTGTCCTGGTGCCGCGTCACCGAGAGGGCGAGCGGCAGCGCCGTCTCGTGGTCGGCGCCCGTGAGCGCGGTGACGGCGAGCGCCAGCGGCAGCGTCTCGGCGACGGTGCCGGGGTGGCTGTAGGTGCGCGGCGCGAACCGGGCGACGAGGGCGGGCAGCGCCGCGAACGGCGAGGGCGCCTCGTCGACCAGGTGGAACGCGTCGCGCAGCCCGTCGGCGAGCCAGCCGTCCGCGACGACCTCCGCGGCGCCGGACTCCAGCGCGGGGCGCAGGGGTGCGCCGTCGAGCAGGTTCGCCAGCACGCGGGCGTACGCGGCGGCGGCGTGCACTCCGGTGCCGTCGTGCGTGACGACGGCGAACGCGCGGGCCAGGACGGCGGCCTCGTCCGGGGCGCTCGTGGCGAGCGCGACGGCGAGCGCGGCGGGCAGGGCGCTGTCGTCGTAGAACGCGGGGTTGTCGGCGCCGGTGTGCGGCGGGCGCAGGCCGCTCGCCGCGTTGATCAGCGCGGACCGCTGCGCGGCGCTGGTCCAGGTGTCGGGTGTGTCGAGCAGGTCTCGCCAGGTGTCGAACAGGCTGTCGGTGTCCCGGCCGGGCGCCTCCAGGAGCACGCGGGCGGCGACGGCGAAGCCCTCGGCGTCGTCGGTGGCCACGAGGGCGGGCGCGCCGACGGCCGAGAGCACGAACGGGACGACGGGCCGCAGCACGCGGGACTCGTCGAGCTCGAGGGGGCCCTTGCGGAGCATCTGGCGGACCCACGGGTCGCGGACGGTCCGGTGCTCCCCGGCCGGCGCGCCGAGGGCGTCCCCCAGCGCGAGGCCGTGCACGGCGCCGACGGCGCGGTCGAGGCGGTCGGTCATGCGGAGGCTCCCGTGGTGTCGAGGTCATCGGCGGCGCGCGCGACGAGCGCGTCGGCCAGCTCGACGAGGTCGGTGCCCGCCGTGGCCTGGATGCACTGGCCGGTCACGGAGCGCACCTGGGCGACGTGCGCGGCGTCGAAGGCGTCGGCGCCGTGCAGGGCGCCCGCCACGGCGCCCGCCATCGCGGCGATGGTGTCGGAGTCGCGGCCGATGTTGACGCCGGACTCGATGGCGGCGGGCGTGGCGTCGGTGGCCCGGAGCAGGCCGATGGTCAGCGCGACGGCCTCGGGGGCGACGTCGGCCCACATGTAGTGCCGCAGCGGGATGGTGGCGAAGAGCTCCTCCTCCGCGTCCTGCGGTGTCGCGGCGCGGGCGCCGATCTCGAGGGCGCGGCGTGCGGTGCGCGCGGACCACGAGTCCTCGGGCAGCGCGGCGAGCATGGCGTCGAGCACGCGGCCCGCGCCGTCGGCGGGGTCGGCGACCATGGCGACGGCGACCCCCGCGGCGACCGCCTGGGCGCACCAGACGCCGTCGCGCGAGTGGCTGACCTCGGCGTCGGCGCGCGCCATGCGGGCGGCGAGGGCGGGGTCGCCCGCGGCGAAGACGCCGATCGGCGCGACGCGCATGGCCGCGCCGTCGCTCCACGTCTCGGCGTTGCGCTGCCCGCTGGCGGGCGGCTCCATGCCGGCGTGGAGGTTGGCGATGGCGATCATCTCGCTGAAGCCCGCCCGGTTGAACCCGCTGCGCTGCGCGCGCAGGGCCTCGAGCCAGGTGTCGGCGACGTCCCGTGACGTCAGGCCGGCGCCGGCCCGGAGCACGCCGCGGGCGCACAGGACCGCGTACTCGGTGTCGTCCGTCCCGGCGGCGTCGGGGTCGACGAACCCGCGCACCCGGCCCCACCGGTCACGGATCGCCGCCAGGGTCATGCCCTCGGTCGGGGCGCCCATGGCGTCGCCGATCGCCAGGCCGAGCAGCGCGCCGCGCGCACGGTCGTTGTTCATGCTCCTCCGGTCTCTCGGTCCCCACCCTGGACGGCCGCGACGCCGTCAGAAACGCAACGTTTTGCATGGAACCAGCCCGCCGAGCATGGTCGTCGAGGGATGTTTGCGCACGTTTTTGCGCGTGTGTCTTGCCTCACAGGGTGAACTTGCGACATGCTACTCCAAAACCTTTTGCGCACACTGGGTGGGACAGGGCAGGACCGGTACGGGCAGGACGGGGACACGGGATGGTCGGGATTCGTGAGGTGGCGGAGGCCGCGGGCGTCAGCATGTCCACGGTCTCGCAGGTCGTCACCGGCAACCGCCCGGTCTCCGCGGCGACGCGGGCCCGCGTCGAGGAGGCGATCACGCGCCTCGGCTACCGCGCCCACCCCGGCGCCGCGCAGCTGCGCGGCGGGCGCACCGGCACGGTCGCGCTCATCGTCCCCACGCTCGAGAACCCGTTCTACCCGCTGGTGGCCGCCGGGATGCAGGACGTCCTGGTCCCCCGCGACCTCCTGCTCACCGTCACCGACGCGAGCAGCCTCGACCGGTCCGCGAGCGCCATCCACCGGCTCCTGACCCGCCGCGTCGACGCGATGGTCGCCGCGCCGTTCGGCCTGCCGCCCGCCGGCCTGGCCGAGGTGCACGACGCGGGCATCCCGTTCGTCACGCTCGGCCAGGCGCCGCCGGGCGGTGGCGACTACGTGCACACCAACGACGTCGACGGCGCGTACAAGGTGACCGAGCACCTGATCGAGCGCGGCCGCCACCGCATCGCGTTCCTCGGGGGCGACGAGGGCGTGACCCCCACGCGCCAGCGCCTCGAGGGGTACGAGAAGGCCTTGCGCGCCGCCGGCCTGCCCGTGCGGGAGGAGCACGTCGTGTGCACGCGGTACACCCGGCAGGGCGGCCGCGACGGCGCGAACCTGCTGCTCGACCGCGACGAGGCGCCCGACGCGATCGTGGCGGCCAACGACCTCATCGCCTTCGGGGTCCTCGACGTCGCGCGCGAGCGGAAGCTCCGCGTGCCCGAGGACCTCGCCCTGACCGGCTACGACGACCTCGAGGCGGCGTCGCTGGTCACGCCCCCGCTGACCACCATCATGAACCCCGCCCGCGAGATCGGGCGGGCCTGCGCCCGGCTCCTGATCGAACGGCTCGACGGGCAGGTCAGCGACATCACCCGTGGTGTCGCCCTGTCCAACATCCTCGTCGTGCGCGAGTCGACCTGACCCCACGCACCGCACCCGCACCTCCCGCCCGGCACCATCCCTCCTCGCGAGAGAGATACCCACAGTGAGCATCCCGAAGCACGTACTGGTACCCCTCGGCCTGGCCACCGCGGCGTCGGTGGCCCTGGCCGGCTGCGTGAGCAGCGGCGGCAGCAGCGACGCCGGCGGCACGGTCACCTACTGGGGGGCGTTCTACGCCCCCGCCACCGAGGAGGCCTTCCAGGAGATCTTCGTCGACGGCTTCAACGCCGAGCACGACGCCCAGGTGGACATGGAGGTCAAGGAGCTGACCACGCTCGGGCAGCTCACCGACACCGCCGTCGCCGCGGGCGAGGCGCCCGACATCGTGTACGCGGACGGCCCGTCGGCCGCCTCGGACTTCGCCCGCGCGGACCGCACCGTCGACCTCGACGAGTACGCGCAGGAGTACGGCTGGCAGGACGCGTTCCTGCCCTGGGCGTACGAGCTGAGCCAGGTCGACGGCGCCGTCCGCTCGGTGCCCGCCAGCTACGGCTCGATGGTCCTGTACTACAACGCCGAGGTGTTCGAGGAGCACGGCTGGACGCCGCCGACCACGCTCGAGGAGTTCGAGCAGGTCGCCCAGGAGGCCGACGAGGCGGGCATGGTGCCCCTCGGCGGCGGCAACGCGGGCTACCAGGGCATGAGCGAGTGGCTGATCACCGCGGTGTTCAACGCTGCCGTCGGCCCGGAGAAGATCCACGACGTGCTCACCGGCGAGGCGAAGTTCACCGACCCGGAGTTCGTGGCCGCGATCGAGCTCATCGAGAGCTGGATCGACAAGGGCTGGCTCGCGGGCGGCGCCGAGTCGTACTTCACCACCGACGACACGGCGAACGTGACCGGCCTGGCCAACGGCACCACCGCGATGTACCTGAGCGGCACCTGGTCGTTCAACTCGCTCACCGAGGTGTTCGAGGACCCGGAGCAGTGGGCCTGGGCGCCGCTGCCCTCGCTGAGCGACGACGTGGAGCCGGGCGTCTTCCCCCTGGCGATCGGCACCGCGCTCTCGGTCAGCGCCGAGGCGGAGGACCCCGACGCCGCCGCCTCGTTCCTCGACTACGTGGCCGGCGACGTCGACCGCGCCCTGGAGTACACCGCCCGCACCGGCGAGAACCCGCCGCCGCTGCAGATCGACGCCGACCAGTTCCCCGACGAGGTCGACGAGCGCACGGTCGACCTCTACAGCCAGATCCCGGATTCGACGAACGTCGGTTACGCGACCTGGACCTTCTTCCCCCCGAAGACGGACTCCTACCTCATCACCGAGTTCGACAAGGTGGTGACCGGTGACAGCACCGCGCAGGAGTACCTGGCCGGCATGCAGGACACCTTCGACAAGGAGTTCGACGCCGGCACCACCCTGGTCCCCTTCACCCCCCAGAGCGAAGGCTGACCAGTGATCACCGAGACGGCGACCACCGGGGCCTCGCTGGCGGGGGCCCCGGTGCGTCGCGGACCGCAGCCGGCCCTCCGGGGCCGGCCGCTGGGGGCCAGGCGGCAGCGCCGGCTCCTGGCCTGGGTCTTCGTCGCGCCGCTCCTGGTGGTCAACCTCCTGGTCGTCACGGGACCGGGCCTCGCGTCCGTGTACTACTCCTTCACCGACTGGAACGGCCTCGGCACCCCCCACTTCGTCGGGCTGTCCAACTACGGGGAGATGCTCGGGTCGGACGCCGTCGGCTCCGCCCTGGTGCACAACGTCCTGTGGACCCTGTTCTTCCTCGTCGTGCCCATGACGATGGGGCTGGTCGGCGCGTTCCTCCTGTCGCGGCTGCGGCGGAGGCAGACGTTCTTCCGCGTCCTGTACTTCGTGCCGTACGTGCTGGCCACGGTCGTCTCGGCCGCCGTGTGGCGCCAGCTCCTCGACCCCGACGGCGGGGTGGGCGCCGCGCTCTCGACGCTCGGCCTGCCGTTCCTCGAGGGGCTGGGCGAGGTCAACTTCCTCGGCAACCCGTCGCTCGCGCTCGGCTCGGTCGCGTTCGTGAACACCTGGCAGTGGTGGGGCTTCCTGCTCGTGATCTTCCTGGCCTCCATGCAGTCGGTCGACCCGGCCCTCTACGAGGCCGTGCGACTCGACGGCGCGGGCCCGGTGCGCGAGTTCTGGCACATCACGCTGCCGATGATCCGTCCGACGCTCGTGTTCCTCGGGCTCATGACGATCATCTGGTCGTTCCTCGTCTTCGACTACGTCTACGTGCTGACCCAGGGCGGCCCCGCGGGCTCGACCGACGTGCTCAGCACGGTGCTCTACCGCGAGGCCTTCCAGAACCAGCGCCACGGCTACGCCTCGGCGATCGCCATGCTGCTCTCGGTGATCAGCGCCCTGACGGTGCTGGGCTACCTCGCCCTGCGCCGCCGTCTGCGATGGGACGTGTGATGAGCACCCTCGACCAGCCCACCCGCGCCCGCCGGCACCCCCAGCCGGTGACCTGGGTGATCCTCGGCGTGCTCGCGCTCTACGCCGTCGGCCCGCTCCTCGTGCTCGCGGGCAACTCCCTGAAGTCGGCCCGCGAGATCGACAGCAACCCCCTGGGCTTCCCGCAGGCGTGGAGCTGGAGCAACTTCGCCGAGGCCTGGGAGCGCGCACACATGGGCGGCGCGCTGCTCAACAGCGCGGTCATCGCCACGGCGACGGCGCTCGGCGTCGCCGTGATCGCGACCACCGCCGCCTACGCCATGACCCGGCTCGAGCTGCCGGGCGGCGGCGCGTGGATCCTGTGGCTGCTCGTGTCGTCCTCCCTGCCGATCCAGCTCTTCCTGGTGCCGCTGGTGAGCTGGTGGTCCACGCTCGGCCTCTACAACCAGCCGATCGGCCTGATCATCATCTACTGGGCCGTCTACAGCCCCTTCGCGACGCTGCTCGTGCGCGCCTTCCTCGTCGGGCTGCCCCGCGAGTACGAGGAGGCGGCCCGGCTCGACGGCGCCGGCGAGCTCGGCGTCTTCGCCCGCATCGTGCTGCCCATGATCCGGCCCGCCGTGCTCACCGCGGCCCTCGTCGCCGGCCTGCAGTCCTACAACGAGTTCATGCTCGCCGTCACGTTCATCCAGGACCGCGACCTGCAGCCCGTCGCGCTCTCGCTCTACTCGTTCCAACAGGGATTCACCACCGACTGGTCCCTGGTCAGCGCGGCCGGGCTCATCATGGCGCTGCCCGTCGTCGTGCTCTTCCTGACGATGCAACGCCGTTTCATCGACGGCTACGTCTCCCGGGGGATCGCCGTATGACCACGGTTCCCTGTCCCCCCGACACCCACCACCGAGGAGGGCCCATGCCATCCGCCAAGGAGATCCTGCGCAGCGCCGCGGCCGAACAGATCGACAACGGCCTGGTGGACCTCGTCACCGTCGACAACTACGACCGTTTCGTCGGCGCCATGCTGGTGGCCGACGACAGCCACCGGCTCATGATGGAGGACCTGGGCGACGACCTGGTGCAGCTCTGGTCCTGGACGCCGTGGGTCGACGGCCGGTTCGGCGAGACAGGGATCACCACCGACGAGCACATCGCCCAGGCGGCCGTCCGCCAGTGGCTCACCGCCGCCCCGCCGATCCAGCGGGAGCCGAGCCGCGACATCTTCAGCGTGCTCCCCGTCGACGAGGACTGGCGCTGACGGGCACGTTCACCTCAAGCAGTTAGCCCCTGACCTAAAGGGTGTAGGCTAGGGGCATGACCCGCGCTCCCCTCACCCCGGCAGCAGTCGTCGCCGAGGCGGCGGCGCTGGCCGACGCGGACGGCCTGGAGGCCGTCACGCTGTCCGCGGTCGCACGCCGCCTGGGCGTCCGGACCCCGAGCCTCTACTCCCACGTCCGCGACCACGCGGCCCTCCTCGACGGCATCAGCACCCTGGCGCTGGCCGACCTCACCGCACGTATCGCGCAGGCGGTCGCCGGCCGGTCCGGCCGCGCGGCCCTCGAGGGGCTCCTGGGGGCGCACCGAGCCTTCGCCCGTGACGCGCCCGGCCGGTGGCAGGCGCTCCAGCGCCGCACCGGGCCCGACGTCGCCCGCTCCGACGCCGCGCGCTCGCTCGTCGTGCTCACCGACGCCGTCCTGCACGGCTACGACCTGCCGCCCGGCGAGCGCGTGCACGCGACCCGGCTGCTCGGCAGCACCGTCAACGGCTACCTCACGCTCGAGCGCGCCGGCAGCTTCGATCACAGCGAGCCCTCGCCCGACGTGTCGTGGGGCAGGACGATCGACGCGCTCGACGCCCTGCTCCGCGCGTGGCCCGCGGCCGCACCCGCCTCCGCACCGAAAGCAGACTGAGCATGTCCGACCACCTCTCCCCCGTCCCGCTCGACCCGGCGTCCGTGCACGGCGCGGAGGAGCTGGAGCGCACGCCACGCGGCCTGCGCCCGCACCGTCTGCCCGCCTGGGTGCGCGGCCAGTTCCCCGACCCGCAGCTCATGATGATGGAGCGCCAGCCGTCCGGCGTGCGCCTCGTGCTACGGACGACGGCGCGGGCCGTCGCGCTCGTCACCCACCCGACACGCCTCGCCTACCGCGGCGCCGACCGCCCGCGCGGCTCGGTCGACCTCGTGGTCGACGGCGAGCCGCTGGGCAGCGAGCGGCTCGACGGCGGCGACGTGATCTGGGCCGACCTGCAGACGGGAGCCACCGAGCTCGAGGCCGGTCCGGCGTGCACCACGCGGTTCGACGGTCTGCCCGCCGGCGAGAAGCTGGTCGAGATCTGGTTGCCGCACAACGAGTCCGTCGAGCTCGTCGAGCTGCGCGCCGACGCGCCGGTCGCGCCGGCCGAGCCGACCGGACCGCTGTGGGTGCACCACGGCAGCTCGATCAGCCACGGGTCCAACGCGGCCTCGCCGACGCGCATCTGGCCCGCCGTGGCCGCCCGGCTCGGCGGCGTACGGCTGCGCAACCTCGGGTTCGGCGGCAGCGCGCTCGTCGACCCCTTCATGGCACGCACCCTCCGCGACGCACCCGCCGACCTGATCAGCCTCAAGCTCGGCATCAACGTCGTGAACCTCGACGGCATGCGGCTGCGCACCTTCGTGCCCGCCGTGCACGGGTTCCTCGACACGATCCGCGACGGCCACCCCACGACGCCGCTCGTGCTCGCCTCGCCGATCTACAGCGACATCCACGAGGACACCCCCGGGCCCGGCGCCGTCGACCCGGCGACGCTCGGGACCGACCACGTGCGGTTCGTCGCCACGGGCCGGCCCGAGGAGGTGCGGCAGGGCAAGCTCACGCTGCGCGTGATCCGCGACGCCCTCGCGCAGGTGGTCGCCGGGCGGGACGACCCGAACCTGCACTACCTCGACGGCACCACGCTGTACGGCCAGGCCGACGCCGCCGAGCACCCGCTGCCCGACGGGCTGCACCCCGACACCGACACCCACCGGATCATCGGCGAGCGGTTCGCCGCCTGGGCGTTCACGGGGTCGGGTCCGTTCGCGGCAGCGCACCAGGGCTGACGTCGCCCGCCGCGGGGTCGCCGTCGGCGGCGCCCGGGCCCGTCCCGTGCGCCGCCCGGATCGCCTCGCGGGCGCGCAGGTCCCGCACGCTGTGCGCCGCGCGCCGCAGCCGCGTCCCCGCGTACGGCACGCCGCCGCTCAGCCACCAGCCCACGGCGACCCAGACGCTCACCGCGCGCTCGAGGAGCCACGCGGGCGCCCAGAGCGTCGCCGTCGGCGGGTAGTGCGTGGTGCCGCCTGCCCGGCGTCTGCCGACCTCCGCGGCCACGACCGCGCCGCCC